>JAOZOL010000480.1 GCA_029933295.1 Desulfobacterales bacterium
GCCTGATTTGGTAAAAAGATATTCTGAAATCGCCCGGTCATAATTAGCAGTATGTGAAAATGCTTTTTGAGCTAACTTAAATCGCGTTTCAAGGGTCGTCATGCCGTTGTTTGACGTGAGTTCTTCTATGATGGAGTCATAATCTTTGGGATCAACCACCGGTGCGACCCGAAGATAATTTTTTGCAGAAGCCCGGATCATGCAGGGCCCGCCGATGTCAATATTGCCCCGGGCCATTTCAACGGTCACATCCTGCTTTTTGATTGTTTCTTCAAACGGATACAGATTGACAACAACCATATCAATGGGGTCGGCTGCTGTGCGTTTCAAGTCCGCCTGGTGAGATTCATTGTATGTTTCAGTGAGAAGGCCCAGATAGATTTTAAAATCGAGCGTTTTGACAAGCCCCCCCTGGGTTTCCGGCTGGCCGGTATATTCGGAAACCGGTATCAGGGCAGATGCCGCATCACTTTCAAGAATTTCTTTTATTTTATTGAACGTGCCGCCGGTGGACAGGATTTTAATTTTCGGGTTAATGTCAATTAAACGGGGAACAAACGTTTCAAGGCCTGACTTGTCTGAAACACTGATTAAAACGGTGTTGACTTTTACCAGATCATCGATTTTTTTAACGATATTAATGCTCATAAGCTTTTTCATTACCATCGATTCCATCCAGTCTGGAAATGTCAGGTAATTCCTCCTTTTTTAATTAAAAGTATAGTATTGTATCCGTATATTTTATATTTTCATTTTATCTATAAGGGCAAAAAAATAAAGCTGTTTTTTTTGTATTGAAAAATATCTGAATTAATTATTCCGTCTGTTTTTATATTATGTTAAATGAGTGTATGGCAAATTGGTATCAATTTAATTACATCGGGAATCCAATGAAAGACAACAAATTATTTATGGCCATCATCGGCCCCATGCGGCTGCCGTTTCTGGTTCTGGTTCCGGTCTGCGTGATCCTGGGAACTGCCAGCGCCAAATGGACCGGGTTTCAGATTGACCTGTTGTATTTAAGTCTGGCATTTGTCGGTGCGCTTTCCGCACATATCAGCGTCAACGCTTTAAATGAATATGATGATTTTAAAAGCGGTCTGGATATGATTACATCCAGAACACCCTTTAGCGGAGGGAGCGGAACGCTGCCGTCAATGCCAGGCAGATCAGTGATTGTCCTGATAACCGGTTTGATCAGTCTTGCGGTCACGATGCTTGTCGGTATTTATTTTATTTATAAACGGGGTATATGGATTCTACCCCTGGGTATTCTCGGTGTTGCCGACATTCTTCTTTATACCCGCTGGCTGACCAAAAATCCGTTTCTTTGCCTGATTGCCCCCGGTCTGGGGTTCGGGCTGATGGTGCTGGGTACGGATTTTGTGCTCACCGGAGCATATTCATCGACGTCGATTTTCGTTTCAATGGTTCCGTTTTTTATGGTCAGCAACCTGCTTTTGTTGAATCAATTTCCGGATGCAAAGGCGGATGAGACAATCGGAAGGCATCATCTTCCCATTACCATGGGCAGACGAGCCAGTGTTTTTGTGTTTGCAGCATTTATATTCTGTGCTTATTTAACCGTGGCTTTTGGAATCGTTGTCGGCGTCATACCATTGGCGGGACTGCTGGCATTATTGACGGTCGTGGCAGCCGTGCCCACAATATCAGGTGCCTATAAATTTGCGGATGATATCCCCAAACTTGTTTCTTATATGGGAAAAAATGTGCTGGTAACCCTGTTGACACCGCTGTTGCTTGCAGTGGGTTTGTTTCTGGCGTAAGCTTATTTAACCGACGAGCAACGCAGACGGGCGGGATGGATCGACGCATCAAAATGTAAAATTATTTTTGAGTGAGTCCTAATAGTTCACAGGGCACCGCATCTGCTTTGTTGCCGAGCGATTGAAGTACAAAAAGTACGTCTGCACGCTCGGCGCCTCGCATCTACGGCACCCTGTGAACGCTTACAGGTCAATGCACAACTTA
>JAOZOL010000107.1:0-6034 GCA_029933295.1 Desulfobacterales bacterium
CGATATTCATCTTGCAAAATAACCCAGCAGGTCATAAATATAATCTGTGATTATAACCTTTACGCCATCACCGGAAAATTTGACTATTGAACAATAATCGAAAACGCATTGGGTTGATTTCTGACACCCACGGTCTGCTGCGGGAAAGCGCCTTGCAGGCATTACAAAAATCCGATATCATCATTCACGCTGGAGATATTGACACACCGGAAATTATTGATACATTAAAAACCATCGCACCGGTATTTCCGGTTCGGGGGAATATGGATAGAATTCCCCAAAAAGGAGGACTTCCGGAGTATGAAATTGTTGAGTTCGGAGAAATTCTAATTTATGTGATTCATGATCTTTTTAAAATGGATTTAGATCCGGCGGCGGCCGGATTTGACGTAGTGGTTTCAGGCCATTCCCACCGCCCGGAAATTAAACACAAAGACGGTGTATTATACATCAACCCGGGAAGTGCCGGCCCCAGAAGGATTACGCTTCCGATAACCGTCGGAATGCTGGAAATAAACGGTGACGAAATTACACCTTTAATAATTGAAATAGACGAATAATTTATTTAACCCTTTTTTAAAACATGGGAGGCCTTCTATGATTCAACTGCTAAAAACCTCAATTAAAGTAACCATCCTGATAGTTGCCGTCATATCCTTTTCTACAACCGTATACGCTGATGATGTCACTGATTATATTAAGGAAGGATTGCAATATTATAAAGACGGACAATTTTCTGATGCGGTCGACAGCCTCAATTATGCGGAACAATTGATTCAACAGAAAAAAAGTGCCGGACTGGAAGCTTTTCTGCCAAAACCGTTAAAGGGTTGGAAAGCAAACAAGGCAACATCCCAGGCTGCCGGCAGTGCCATGTTCGGTGGAGGTATATCCGCCGAGCGTGAATATACCAAAAAGTCAAGTTCAATTAAAATTCAAATCGTCACCGATTCGCCGCTTTTGCAGAGTGTCATGATGATGATGTCCAATCCCATGTTTGCAACTGCTGACGGCGGAAAACTGGAACGGATCGGTCAGCAAAAAGGAATCCTTAAATTTGATCCAAACACCAAAGAAGGAGAGCTTCAGATTATTGTGGCAAACCGATTTTTAATAACAATAGAAGGGGATGACATCACAGCAAAAGCTTTAAAAGACTATGCCAAGGCGATAGATTACAACAAGCTGGAAAAAATGAAATAGGCTTTTATTTTATATCCGCATGATAGTCCTGAAGCGACTTGGGCATGGATATCCCCTGGCGCCGCGCCTGAATACCCTTTGCCGCCGCCAGCGCGGCAGCGATGGTGGTAATATGAAGCACCTTGTAATTGATTGCTGCCTTTCTGATATACGAATCATCATCCTGGCTTTCTTTGCCGCTTGGGGTATTAATCACCAGATGAATATTTCCGTTCTTAATTTCATCAACAATATCCGGTCGGCCATAACCGAGTTTTTTGACCGGCTTTGATTCAATTCCGTGTTCGGCTAAAAACTTATGGGTTCCGTTGGTGGCATAAATCTTAAAATTCAAACCTTTAAACAATCCGGCAGTTTCCAGGGCACTGGTTTTGTCGGAATCCGCCAGGGTGATTAGAACAGATCCTTCCAGCGGCAGGGCCACCTTTGTTGCTTCCTGGGATTTAAAAAATGCCAGACCAAAAGAATCCGCCAGGCCCAAGACCTCACCGGTGGATCGCATTTCAGGTCCCAGTACAGGATCCACTTCCGGGAACATGTTAAACGGGAAGACCGCTTCCTTAACACCAAAATGAGGAATGGGTTTGTGTGTTAAATCAAACTCGGCAAGCTTTTTACCCAGCAAAATCTGCGTGGCAATATTGGCCATTGAGATATTACAAATTTTTGAAACCAGGGGAACAGTCCGGGACGCCCGGGGATTGGCCTCCAGTATATAGACCGTATCATCGGCAATGGCGTACTGGATATTCATCAATCCGACAACTCCCAGTTCAATGGCAATTTTACGAGTGTATTCATTAATGGTTTCAATATGTTTTACTGGAATACTAACCGGCGGAATCACGCAGGCAGAATCCCCGGAATGTACCCCGGCCAGCTCGATATGTTCCATGACCGCTGGCACAAAAGCATCCGTGCCGTCAGCAATCGCGTCTGCTTCGGCTTCAATGGCATTTTGCAGAAATCTGTCAATTAAAATCGGCCGTTGGGGGGATACATCAACGGCTGCCGCCATGTAATGTTTTAACATCTCTTCATCAGACACCACCATCATAGCACGACCGCCCAGAACATAAGACGGACGGACCATCAGCGGGTATCCGATACGCGCGGCCACATCCAGGGCCTGCGCTTCTGAATGCGCCATTCCGGACTCCGGCTGGGGAATGCCCAGTTTTTTAATAACCTGCCGGAAGCGATCCCGGTCTTCAGCCAGATCAATTGTATCCGGCGATGTGCCTAAAATTTTAACCCCGGCGTCTTCCAGTTCCCTGGCAATATTTAAAGGGGTCTGGCCGCCGAACTGAACAATCACCCCGTCGGGTTTTTCCTTTTCATAAATACTTAAAACGTCTTCAACCGTCAGTGGTTCAAAATAGAGTTTCTCGGACGTATCATAATCGGTGGACACGGTTTCCGGATTGCAGTTGACCATGATGGATTCAAATTTCGCATCCCGAATGGCAAATGCCGCATGAACACAGCAATAATCAAATTCAATTCCCTGTCCGATCCGGTTCGGCCCACCGCCGAGTACCATAATTTTCTTGTTGCCGCTGACAGCCACTTTATCTTCGGCATTGTAGGTGGAATAATAATATGCCGCATCTTCCACACCGCTGACCGGCACCGGCTCCCATGCTTCACCAATCCCCAGAGACAAGCGTTTTTCCCGGATTTCCTTTTCAGAAATGTTTAAAATCTGAGCCAGGTATTTGTCTGCAAACCCGTCTTTTTTCGCCTGGGTCAATAAATCATCCGGCGGCAATTTTCCCTTGTATTTCAGGATCTTCTCATCAAGTTCCACCAGTTCTTTCATCTGTTCGATAAACCAGGTCTTGATATGCGTTACGTCATGCAATTCACTGATATCCGCCCCTTTTCGCAAGGCTTCGTACATAATAAACTGGCGCTCGCTGGACGGCGTGCTTACCATCGTCATTAATTCATCCAAAGATTTTTTGTTAAAATCCCTGGCAAATCCCAGCCCATGCCGGCCGTTTTCCAAAGACCGGATAGCTTTTTGAAACGCTTCTTTGTAATTTTTCCCGATACTCATGACCTCGCCCACAGCGCGCATCTGGGTGCCGAGCTTGTCTTCAACCCCTTCAAACTTTTCAAACGCCCACCGGGAAAACTTAACCACCACATATTCCCCGGACGGTGTATATTTTTCAAGGGTGCCGTCCCGCCAGTAAGGAATTTCATCCATGGTCAACCCGCCGGCCAGCAAAGATGAAACCATTGCAATGGGAAACCCCGTGGCCTTGGATGCCAATGCGGAAGAACGGGATGTCCGGGGATTGATCTCAATAACCACCACCCGTCCGGTTTTCGGATCATGGGCAAACTGCACATTGGTACCGCCGATCACCTCAATGGCCTCAACAATGGCGTATGAATATTCCTGAAGACGTTTCTGCAGGTCCGGAGCAATGGTCAGCATGGGGGCGGTACAATAGGAATCTCCGGTATGAACACCCATTGCATCGACGTTTTCGATAAAACACACAGTGATCATCTGATTTTTGGCATCCCGAACCACCTCAAGCTCCAGCTCCTCCCACCCGAGAACCGATTCTTCCACCAGAACCTGGTGTACCATGCTTGCGGCCAGTCCACGGGAGGCAATGGTTCTCAATTCTTCAATATTATATACAAGGCCACCGCCGGTGCCCCCCATCGTATATGCCGGCCGTATAACCACCGGATAACCAAGCTCTTCAGCCACTTTTTCGGCATCTTCCAGCGTATTAACCGCTTTGCTTTTCGGCATTTCAATACCAATTTTATCCATGGTTTTCTTAAAGGCTGTCCGGTCCTCGCCCCGTTTAATCGCGCTTAAATTTACCCCGATAACTTTAACGCCATATTTTTCCAGAATACCTTTTTCAGCCAGTTCAGAAGACAAATTCAGAGCGGTTTGCCCGCCGAGATTCGGCAGCAGTGCATCCGGGCGCTCCTTTTCAATAATCCATGTCATTGTCTGCAAATTCAAGGGTTCAATATAAGTTACATCCGCCATGCCCGGATCAGTCATGATGGTGGCCGGATTTGAATTCACCAGCACGATTTCATATCCCAACGAACGCAACGCCTTACACGCCTGAGTGCCTGAATAATCAAATTCACAGGCCTGCCCGATAATAATGGGGCCCGACCCGATGATCATTACCTTTTTGATATCATCTATCCTGGGCATATCTTCTCCTTTTTCATTTATCAAAAATAACCGGTGCCATCCCAGCAATGCGTACAAAGCCTCTCCTGCGGCAGGCCGATGGCAGTCACCAGATCTTCTAAGTTTTGATATTTCAGTGATGTCATCTTTAAATGCTCACGAATTTTCTCCACCATTGCGCTATTTTCATGAGATCCGGAAACCGCATATTTTTCTATGGCATCAAAATCCGGCCCTTCTATTTCATAAATGACTTTTCGGCCGATAAGATCCAGCGTTGACCGGGATGTTGAAAAATTTAAAAACTCACACGGATAAATCAGTGCGGGACAGGCCGGTCTCATATGGACTTCATTGGCACCAAAATCATATAATATCTGAACATTATCCTTTAGCTGGGTCCCCCGGACAATGGAATCCTCACAAAACATGGCCCGCTTTCCATTAATTAATGTCTGTATGGGAATCAGTTTCATTCTTGCCACCAAGTCTCGGGTGCTTTGATCCTGGGGCATAAAACTGCGCGGCCAGGTTGGGGTATATTTTACAAACGGCCGAATATAGGGGATCTGTTTTTCATTGGCATATCCGATGGCATGTCCGATCCCTGAATCCGGAATCCCGGCAACAAAATCGATTTCAATATCGTCATTTTTCGCCAAAGCCTGACCGCATCGGTAGCGAACCGATTCAACATTAATCCCTTCATAACCCGAAGCTGGATATCCGTAATATACCCATAAAAAAGAACAGATCTGCAGTCTCTCTCCCGGTTTTTTCAGCTGTTCATGACCCTCTGCCGTTAAAAATACGATTTCCCCGGGGCCGAGATATTTTTCAATACAATACCCAAGATTGAAAAACGCGCAGGTTTCAAAAGTTGCCGCAAATGTCCCTTCTTTTTTACCGATCACCACCGGTGTTCTTCCCAGTTTATCCCTGGCTGCATAAATCCCTTTATCGCAAAGCAAAAGGATCGAACAGGACCCCTTGATGGTTTCCTGTGCATATGCAATACCCTCTTCAAACGTATTCCCCTGGGCAATCAGCATGGCAACCACTTCCGTGGGATTGATTGTATCTTCGCCCGATTCCGAAAAATGAAACTTCTGGCGAAAGGCTTTTTGAGTAATTTCAATCAGGTTATTGATTTTTCCGACTGTGGCAAGGCCGAATGTGCCTAAATGAGAACCGATAATTAACGGTTGCGAGTCCGTATCACTGATCACACCGATACCCTTATCGCCATTCATCATAGAAAGATCGGACTCCAGTTTTGATCGGAAATAATTATTTTCAATGTTTTTAATTGATTTTTTAATCCCGTCCTTATTGCTGATTGCAAGCCCTCCCCTCTTTGTACCAAGATGGGAGTGATAATCTGTCCCGTAAAATACGTCTTGCACACAATCCTGCTTGGAAACACACCCAAAAAATCCACCCATACTAATATATCCTCCAAAATATGAAGTTCAACTTATGCCGCAAAATATAATTATTCACAAAAAAGATGAGATTGCAAAAGATTATTTTTTCAGGACAACACGATATTTTTTTAGAAATCTGTCCGGCTGATAAGATAATTTTGACTGTCGCAGGCCTGCATCGCCAAGATCCTGCTCCCGGTTCACCCACTTGATATGAGAC
>JAOZOL010000107.1:6134-7794 GCA_029933295.1 Desulfobacterales bacterium
ATGGCATCAACAAAACACCGCCCTTTCTGATACGCCTGATCAAGATATTCCGGGTGTTTTTCCACATCCCCTTTAAAATCAAGCTGCCGAAAAAGCAAGGCATCCCACAATTCCATATCCAGCACATCAAAAAAATATTTCATGGAGAGCAGCATACCGTCAAAGAGCTTTTTGCCCCTGGTTGCCCCCACTGCGATCACCAGCCCTTTACGAACAGGTTCCCATTGCCCGTGAGGCACATTATCAATCCAGTACTTTTTCACCCATAAAGACTGGCAGCGGTCCATCAGCATTTTAACATGTGCGCTGACCGTGTAAAAAAAAATCGGCGTGGCAATCATCAGGCCCTTGCCGGCAAGTATTTGATCCCGAATTTTCTGGAAATCATCCGCAATCGCACATTCACCGTGTTTTTTGCATCCGTATATTTCAAGACATGGTGAAATTTTAAAATCCCTTAATACGATCTCATCAACATCAGCTCCTGCATCCCTTGCACCGGCAACCGCTTTTTTTAAAAGCGCTGCTGAATTTCCACCTCGACGCGGACTGCCATAGACTGCCACAATTTCAGACATTTTTTTTAACCTTTTTGATCCAATCGTAATAATTCGAAATTTTTATCGTTTTTTTCTCAAAGGCCAAGTCACTGGCCGACTTAAAACACTGTCGAAGGGCTCGCAAAAAGCGCCGTATGCAAGGCGCGAGAGCCGGGAAAGGCCGAGGCGTACTTTTTGTACGTTAAGGGCTTTCACGGCGAGCGCAACGAAGCAGACGGACTTTTTGCGAGCCCTTCAATATTCCAAAATCAATCCCACCGGGCAATGATCAGATCCCAAAATATCATTATCGATAAACGCATCTTTCACCCGACCGTCGGCAATCAAATCCGACGACACAAAAAAATAATCAATGCGCCAGCCGGCATTTCGCGCGCGCGCTTTAAACCGGTAGGTCCACCAGGAATACTTTGCGGATTCAGGATAAAAATACCTGAATGTATCCACATAACCGTCTGCTGTAATTTTATCCAGCCAGTCGCGCTCAATCCGCAAAAATCCGGATCGTTTCTCGTTTGCTTTTGGATTCTTTAAATCAATCTCATTATGCGCTGTATTATAATCACCGCAGATCACCAGGCTCCGGCCTGCACGCTTAAGACGATCGGCATATGCAAAAAAATCCCTATAAAAATTAAGCTTATAAGCCAATCGCTCTTCACTCATCTGGCCGTTTGGAAAATAAATATTGAATAAAGTAAACTTTTCAAAATCAAGTTGCAGGATTCGACCTTCCTGATCATATTCTTCAATTCCAATTCCGTATCCCACTGATTCAGGTTCCACACGAGCCCATGCTCCCACGCCGCTGTAGCCTTTTTTAATTACACTATGGGCCCAGTGCGATGTATAGCCCTCAATATTTTCTGCCTCATCGGGCAGTTGATGTTCCTGTAGTTTTGTTTCCTGAACACAGAGCACATCCGCATCCAGATGAGAAAACGATTTTAAAAAATCCTTTTTTAAAACCGCCCGAAGCCCGTTTACATTCCAGGAAATCAACTTAATTTGTGTTTTATCCAATTCCAAGGTCCGTTGTTCATAGTTAGTGCCTGAACGAAAACCTGAAAATTTTTTCAAGTTCAAGGCGGGCGAAAATT
>JAOZOL010000108.1 GCA_029933295.1 Desulfobacterales bacterium
AAAAAATCACAAAAGTGGAAAAAAGAAATTTTTACAGCTTTTGTGGTTTTTTTTTTAGCATCATGGTAATAATATTTTTTCACAAAAAAATATGCTTGGAGAGTAAAGTACCTATGAAAAACAAAAAAATAATAAACCATGAGGCCGGGGGATGTCTGATGATTCGGGTAATGATTTTGTTGATGTGTTTGGCCCTTGTTTTGCCGAATCTTTCTTTTGCGAAAGAGACAAGGACGGAGCGGGATACGGATAATGATGGCGTCATTGATCGGATTACGATTACTGACGAAAACGGGAATGTGAAGCGGATGGAAATCGACAAGGATGCGGATGGGGCTATAGATACGATCCAGTATTATCAGGCCGGCACATTGACCCGGGTGGAAAGAGATACGGACGGTGATCATAAGATGGATGTGCGGGATTATTTTACCAAAGAAAATCGTATCCGTCAGGAAAAAATCGATTCGGCCGGGCAGGTTGCTCACATCATTTATTTTGATGATAAAGGGGCGGTAATTAAAGTTGAAAAGGATTCAACCGGTGACGGAAAGCTGGACAAGGTCTATTTGTTTGAAAAAGGAAAACTGGTATCCTCCACTGCGGATTTAACCGGTGACGGTGGGGTTAATGTATGGCTGACATATGTCGATAATCATCCGGTTGTTGAAAAAAAAGATGCGAACGCTGATGGGCTTCCGGAAGAGGAAATATTTTATGACAATAACGGAGTCCCTCAAAAAAGTCGTCATGATCTGGATAATGACGGGAAAATGGAAACCGAAAGAGTGTATGTGAACGGCAAAATCAGTCAGGAAACAAAAGATACGAATTTTGACGGAGTGACCGATTTTGTATCAGATTTTAAAAATGGACAGCGATTTTTAGACAAAGAGGATCTGAACTTTGACGGCACCTATGATATTACAACCCATTATGAGAAGCAAAGACCTGTTCTGGTTGAAAAGGATATTGATTTTAACGGGTTGATTGACAATACCCTTGTTTACGATGCGAGCGGGCATCCGATAAAGGTGATGATCGACACCAACGCCGATGGACAGCCCGATCAATGGAAAGATTTTAAACAGGATGTACTTGTTTTGTTTGAAAGTGACAGAAATTTTGACGGGAATGTGGATCTCAAAATATTTTTTAAAAACAATGACAAAGAAAAACTCATCAAAGATGATAATTACAACGGATATTTCGAAATCACGCAATGGTATAACCGGGATGACTGGACGGTTGTCATAGAAAATGATTCAAATGAAGATAAAATAGTAGAAACCGCTTTTTTTTACACGGATAAGGGATTGCGCCAAAAAGAAGTTGATGAAAATTCAGACGGAAAAATTGATTTTCGCGAATATTATGATGATGCCGGCAAATTGATAAAACGTGATGAAAAATCTGAAATCAGTGCTCAGGGCCTGAATATGACGTGGTATTTTGATGATTCGGGAACACCGGATCGGGCTGAGAAAGACACCAATGGCGATGGCCAGCCGGATATCTGGTATTATTATCACAGCGGGCGGTTATCATCACTCAAGGAGGACGCCAATCATGACGGCAAGCCCGATATCTGGGAGACTTATGATGCCAATGAAGTCCTGATCCGGCAGTCCAAAGACCTTAATTTTGATGGGATTCCTGATATTAAAGAGGCTTATACGGATTAGACACGGAGGATAAAAGGAATGTGGGAACTTCTGGCAAAAGGGGGCGTTCTGGTACTGCCGATTCTGTTGTGTTCGGTGTTGGCGGCGGCCATTTTTTTTGAACGGATCATCCGGTATTCCCGGATGCGCAGCCGCGGAACCGGCCTGGCTGAGAAGGTAATCCGGCTGTTGCGCGTTGGTGACGTAAAGGCAGCGCAAGAAAAAGCCATATCCAGTAATTCACCCATGGGGCGAGTTCTGGCCCGGGTAATACCGTTTCGGAACCGGGATCGGGAAACCATTGAGACGGTGATCATTCATGCCACAGACGAGGAAGTCAGAGACCTTTCATCGTATCTCCAGACCCTGGCAACCATTGGTAATATTGCACCGCTTCTGGGCCTGTTGGGAACGGTGATGGGAATGATCAAAGCATTTATGGCCATTCAGCAGATGGGGGGCAAAGTGAATGCGTCGGTACTGGCAGGCGGTATATGGGAGGCCATGCTGACCACCGCACTCGGGCTGGCTGTGGCACTGCCGACAATGGTTGCGCACAGTTATCTGGTGGCCCGGGTCGATAAATATGAGGCCCGCTTAAATGACGGCGCGGTTATGTTTATGACGGAACTGGATCATTCTCAGGAAGGTGTCTGATGCTGTCTTACCGAAAAAAACGGGTCCGATATGAAATCCAGGTGCCCTTAACGTCGCTGATTGATATTGTATTTATGCTGCTTATTTATTTTTTGCTGACCACCAATTTTATGGTTGAACAGGGAATTGATGTGAATCTCCCGAATGCCGAAGCTTCCGCGCCCCAGACCCGGCAGGAGGTAACCGTATATATCGATCGGACGGGGGATGTGTATTTGGGCGATGTGAAAATCGAGTTTAATGACCTGTTTGACCGGCTTACGCAACGGATTAAAGAGAATCCCCAACGACTGGTGGTGATTAAAGCGGATCGATCTGTAATGATTGACCGGGCGGTTCAGGTGATGGATATGGCGAGGGCGGCCGGGGCCAAGCAGTTGTTTCTTGCCACGGAAAGAAAAAATTAGACCGAAAACCGCCAATTTTTCCAATTTCTGCGTTGGGCTCAAATTTTAATCCTTAAAATACGCCATGTATTTCTCCGGTTAAAATTCTCGCCTGCCTTGAACCTGAAAAAATTTTCTTAGTTTTCGTTCAAGCACGAATTAGTTATTGTCGGGGTGTCGCGTGATAGTTGCAACAGATCACAAGCAGAAAACAAACTGGTTGTTATATACACTGATTGCTGTTTCTCTGACCATTCATGTGGGGATATTTTTTTACGCTTCAGGGCGGTTTGATTTTAAAAAACAAACGTATATTGAGATCAGTGTCCGTAAAAATTCAAGACCCAAAGCCAGACAGATCCCCAGACCCCCTGCGCGTCCGAAAGTCCCGGCATCTCAAAGAAGTTTTCCACCTGATGTTTATTCGGATTATGCTGTCCCGGTTTCAAAGGCTGTGCCCGAAATACCAACAGATTATTATCTGCAAAAAATTGATTCCATACACACGGAACCGGAAGATATCCCCAGGGATATCAAACCCGATATTTACGAGATGTCATTGCCGGATACAGTTGAAAACACCGGGTTCGGCTCCCGGATGGATTATCTGGACATGGTACGGTTGAAAATTGAGCGTTATAAAGCGTATCCGAAATCCGCACATCAGCGAAATATTGAAGGCCTTGTGAAGGTTGCGTTTGTCATTGGAGCTGACGGCGGTGTTTCAGGGCTGAAAGTGACAAGCGGATCAGGGTACCCGGCTTTAGACAAGGCGGCAATTCTGGCGGTGAAAAAGGCATCACCGTTTTTATCCCCCCCGGGGAAATTTTTTGGCGGTCCCGTCCGGGTTAAGGTTCCGATTACGTTCACATTAATCCGATGATGGCTTCGCAAAAAGTCCAATTTCTGCGTTGCGCTGCATCCCTCATCACTGCGGTGTACGAAAAGTACACCTCATTCTTCGGGATTTGCGACGCCTTGAACTTGAATTTTTTTCTTTGCCATCGATTTTTACAAGGCTTTTGATTTCATATATAGAAGGAGTGAATGTTTATGAAAATTGAGATATCCGGAAAAGGGGGATGCGGAAAAAGTACATTGTCCGTATTATTCGCACGATCCATGAAAAAGCTGGGTTATAGGGTGCTGCTGGTTGATGGGGATGAATCAAATATCGGGCTTGAAAATCTTGCGGGAATTGCCCGACCGGTTCACTTGCTGGATCATCTGGGCGGGAAAAAAGGGTTTAAAGAAAAATTGAACCAGCCCATGATGGTTGATAACCCGGCTGGAATTTTTTCCGGGAAACAAAAAATTGATGATTTGCCGGAAGAATGTATCGCATCTTCAGATGGTATTGAATTGCTGGTTATCGGTAAAATTCATGATATTGGTGAAGGATGCGCATGTCCCATGGGGGTATTGTCCAAAAAGTTTTTGGCAAGTATTGAACCCATTGATAATGAAATAATTTTAATTGATTCCGAGGCTGGTGTCGAACATTTCGGGCGGGGAATTGTGGGAGAGTGTGATTTGATTGTCGGGGTGGTTGATCCAACGGCTGAGTCATTTAAACTGGCGGAAAAAATGCATAACATGGCCCAAAACGCCGACAAAGCGATCTGTTTTGTGTTAAACAAGGTGGAACCGGCCATTGAAGAAGTCATGAGAAACCAGCTTGATGGGAAAAAAGTTATCGGCGTCGTTCCAAAGGATGATACTATTTTTATTGAAAGTCTGGAGGGAAGAAAATTATCAAAGACGCTGCCTGAGGTGGATGAGATTTGCAGGAAAATATTGATGGTGAGTAAATGATTTCAAAACGCGCAGAAGAGATGACCTCTTTTATTGTCATGGATGTGTTGGAAAAAGCCCATGAAATGGAACGCCGTGGTATTGATGTGATCCATCTTGAAGTGGGCGAGCCTGATTTCGACACACCCCAATGCATAAAAGAAGCGGCTGAAAAAGCATTAAAAGACGGATTCACCCGTTATACCCACAGCCTCGGCATGATTGAACTCAGGGAAGCCATATGTGAATATTACCAGACAGCATATTTGGTTTCCATTCATCCGGATCAGATTATCGTTACGTCGGGCACCTCCCCGGCCATGTTGATTCTTTTCTCCGCTCTTCTTGAAAACAATGACGAGATTATTGTTTCCGACCCCCATTACGCCTGTTATCCGAATTTTATCAAATTTTTGGGCGCAAACCCGGTTTTTGTTCCCGTGTATGAAAACGATGGGTTCCAGTACCGGACTCAAGCCATCAAAGAAAAGATTACGGATCAGACAAAAGGGATCATCATCAACTCACCCTCCAATCCCACCGGAAATTTGCTGTCAAAACACAGGATGGCGGAAATCGCAAACCTTTCTCCGTACATTATTTCAGATGAGATATATCACGGACTGGTATATGAAGATTCAGCGCATTCCATCCTGGAATTTACGGATAACGCCTTTGTTTTTAATGGGTTTTCAAAGCTATATGCCATGACGGGATTCAGACTCGGGTATGTCATAGCCCCAAAGCCGTTTATTCGGCCCATGCAGAAAATTCAACAGAACTTTTTTATTTCTGCAAATTCAATGGTGCAAATGGCGGGGATAGCTGCCTTAAAATATGCCGGGGAAGATGTCAAACAGATGCGGGATACCTATAACACGCGGCGGCAATATATGATTTCCCGATTAAAAGAGATCGGCTTTACAATTACGGTTGAACCCACCGGTGCATTTTACGTATTTGCAAACGCCGCATGTTTTGGTAATGATTCATATAAACTCGCCTTTGAGATCCTTGAAAAAGCCCATGTGGGAGTGACCCCGGGGATTGATTTCGGAAAGAATGGGGAAGGGTATATCCGGTTTTCCTATGCCAATTCAATGAAAAATATAAAAGAAGGCATGAACCGGGTTGAAAATTATTTAAAGTCTAGAAACTGTAATTGATCAAAAGCCCGGTCATTAACTGGTTAGTATCACCTATATCTTCAACAATCGGGCTGTCTGAAGCATCGCCGACTAAACATGAATATTTCAGGAGTCCCAGAAGCCCCCAGTCGTTGTCAAGTTTATATTGAAGTACAGCAATCAGACCGGCATCCTTTATTCCGGCATCGGCTTTATATTCTGCCAAACCGCTGAGCTTGGCATTTTCCGCATCAATGCTGAAATAGGTGTCCATATAATCATCACTGGCATAGGAGGCTAAAGCGACTATAATCAACTGCATTTTGCGTTCAAGGGGAAACCGCCAGGCTGCTCCGGCATCGATAATATATCCGTCGTGGGTCCCTGAAGTATCCGCATGTGCCTGGAGTAACAACATGAATTTATTAATGGACCAGGAGGCAAAGGCACCGGCCTCTGTGGCAGCATCCACTTTTTTTAACTTATCTACTTGTTTCTCATCTACCGAATCCCTTTCAGGCCGATATACCACCATGGGGCCGAACTCAAACGCGCAACTTGGGACTATATTGGCCCGCATTCCGGTTCCCAGAAGGTTCACATAACACCCATTAGCCCAGTTATATCGCGCCTGCAGTAGTGGTAGCCCTGTAAACTCCTCTGATCCTTCGTAATCAGGGTAAACCCCGGCACCAATACCGAGAATGGTATTTTTTTTAGTGCTGATTTTGACCTTTACCATGGATAAATCAAGATCCTGGGCACCGGCAGGTTCTATGAGTGCCCCTGTGATCAGCAAAAGTGCAATACTTATAATTGTTTTTAACAGGATCAATTGAACGGTTTTCAATGTATCATTGCCAGTTTATATGGTTCAATATTCTAATGATTTATATTTCAAGTTCAATTAGAATTAGCATTTTATTTACTAAATAGCAATGGTTTCGGAAAAAATATTGCTGGATAACCGCAATTCGGTTTTTACGATTTCGGGCAATATTAAAATTTCAAATACGGTTACCCTTGAAAAATAATCCGTGGAGACAATTTTTCTGGCGGTTGATTTTGCTTGACAATATCTGATGAGATTATAAAAAATTAGACCATTCGTTAATATTTCTTTTTTGAAATATAAAGACGTTAGGGGTGTTGCGCGGCAGCTGAGAACCCGGAGTTCGGGTAACCCTTATAACCTGATCAGGATAATGCCTGCGAAGGGAAACGATAAGTTAACAAAAAATGGATTTTACATGTGTTGACCGTTTCTCTTTACAGGGGAAGCGGTTTTTTTGTTTTAATCCATCAAAAGTAAAAATTGGTAACTGAAAGGAGAAAAATCATGGCATTGGATGAAGTCATTATCACAAAAGCGATCATTGATCGGTATTATGAAAAATTAATTGCAAATCTTGAAACGGATGTGGCCATTGTCGGCGGCGGGCCGTCCGGCCTGGTCGCCGGGTACTTTCTTGCGAAAGCCGGTAAAAAAGTGGTATTGTTTGAACGGAAATTAAGTATCGGCGGCGGCATGTGGGGCGGCGGTATGATGTTTAATGAGATTGTTGTCCAAAAAAATGCGATTCATATTTTAGAAGAATTCGGCATCCGGCTCAGAAAGTTTCAGGAAAATTATTATACGGCAGATGCCGTCGAAGCCGTCACGTCATTGACATCAAAAGCGATCCAGGCAGGGCTTGCCATATTTAATTGTGTATCGGTGGAAGATGTGATGATGCGGCCCGAAGGGATTACCGGGCTTGTCATTAACTGGTCTCCGGTGGAGATGGCCGGGCTGCATATTGATCCGTTGACCGTCCGATCGAAGTTTGTGGTGGATGCCACGGGCCATGCCACGGAAGTTGTAAACGTAGTGGTTCGTAAAGTGCCGGGAAAACTGATGACGGAAAGCGGCAAAATTGAAGGTGAAAAGTCCATGTGGGCGGATCATGCGGAAACTCTGACCATCGACAATACCCGTGAAGTTTTTCCCGGCCTTTATGTGACCGGAATGGCGGCCAACGCCACCGCCGGCGGACCCAGAATGGGGCCGATATTCGGCGGGATGCTGCTTTCCGGAGAAAAGGCGGCTGTTGAATTGGCCAGCCGTCTGTGATATTAATACCTGAATTTTGCATGAAAATTAATAAGAACTTTTTTATCAATT
>JAOZOL010000109.1 GCA_029933295.1 Desulfobacterales bacterium
AAAATTGCTTTATATTTAGTAAGAATAACGGCTGTTTACTAAAAGATTGTCTTGGTTTTAAATTTTTTTACTATATTTTAAAACACTTTTGACCCTTCTGTGGTCAGATTAGGTCAGGTTATAAAATGGCAATCCTAATTGTTGACGATAACCGGGTGCTCCGAACGGTTATCCAGTCTCTTTTAGAAAATGCGGGTTATACGGATATCATTCAAGCAGACTCTGCCGAACAAGTCTTTGAAATCCTTGGTATGGATTCAGACGATAAATCCGATGACCGGATTGACCTGATCCTTATGGATATTATTCTTAACGGAATTGACGGTATTGAAGCATGCAGACGCATCAAAAACGACAAGCGATTCTCCCATATCCCCATTGTGATCATAACCGGACACATAACACCCGAACATATCGAAACCGCATTTAAAGCCGGAGCCATTGACTTTTTAACGAAACCCATCAACAGACTTGAACTTTTCGCAAGGGTTCGCTCAATCCTGCATTTTAAATCCGAAATGGATAGGATCAGGGAGAGAGAACAACTGCTTGTGAAAACGACAACCGAGCTTGAAAAAGCAAATGTGCTGCTGGAACGATTGTCCAACTCTGACGGATTAACCGGCATTCCCAACTGGCGTTATTTTGATCAGACCTTTAAAAAGCTGCTCGCATCCGCCATCCGCCTGTCGCTCCCACTGTCATTGCTCATGATGGATATAGACAACTTCAAACTATACAACGACACCTATGGACATCTTGCCGGTGATGACTGCCTTAAACTCATTTCAAAAGCGATCCATGACACGATTAAAAGAGAAAGTGATTTTATCGCCCGATACGGCGGAGAGGAATTTGTCATTGTACTATTCGGCATTGAAGCTGACATCGCTGTCACCCTCGCTGAAAATATCAGAAAGCAAGTCTTTGCTTTAAAAATCCCCCATTCTTCATCACCCATCAATGAATGGGTCACCGTAAGTTTAGGGGTTGCATCATGTATTCCCGAGCCATCCATCTCCCCGAAAAATATCATCGACTGGGCCGACAAAGCCCTTTACATGGCGAAACGCAGAGGTAAAAACCAGGTCATCAAATTTGATGATTTGTAAAAATTACATTCCCGCCGCTAAAGCCATAATTCCGGCCATGGCGCAATATGGCGCAAAATAATATAAATGCCCCTTTTTAACTATTTTTACAAGCAGGGCAAGTGCTCCATACCCTACTATAAAGGAAGCCACCAGGGCATAAACGAAAATATACAAGGGAAGCTGAGCCCCGGTTGTTTCAGTAACCAGACTCAATATAAGGGCGCCGATAATTGCCGGGACAGAAAGCAAAAACGAATACCGGGCGGCAGTCTCACGATCAAGCCCCATAAGCAACCCCATTGCTATGGTAAGCCCTGATCTGGACAATCCGGGGATCACCGCAATCCCCTGCATAACCCCAATACCCAGTGCTGTTTTAAATGAAAAATCAGCTTCACCTTTTTCAGATTTTTTAATCCATCGGGTTCCGATCAATAAAAGCGCTGTTGCCAGTAATGCCCCCCCGACAACCTTCAGCGACATAAACAATGTGTCTGAAAAATGATTTATACCCAGCCCGATAATCATCGTTGGAAATGTTCCGGCAATGATTAAAAACGCCATCTTGACATCGGCATCCTTAACCCCTTCGGAAAATGTGACTTTACCGGTTGCAAATGCGGCCGAAAAAGAACATACAGCGGTTACGATATTCATAATATCCTTATAAAAATACAAAACAATTGCCGCCAGGGTCCCCATATGAACAGTAACATCAAACAGCACCACCGGCTCCGTCAAGCCGAAAAGATGCTGAAAAATAACCAGATGCCCTGAACTGCTCACCGGAAAAAATTCGGCGAGCCCCTGAATAATACCGAGTATAATTGCCTGAAAAGGCTCCATGGTCTATTTCCTGTTCCACTGAATATCAAAGTGGTCCGTTTTACTCAGATCTCCGGCAGCTACTTCAAGAAAAACCAGTGGTTGTTTACCGTTATTGTCAAGATTGATGGATATCCCCGCTCCTATGGGGGTTAAAAGGTTCTCCGCTAAAAGGGTTGTTTCATCCTCCAGTGTTAATTTTGCGGCACCTTCAAGGATAATCCAGTGAACTGATTTGCAGGAATGCCCCGCAAGGGATAGAGATGTTCCAGGAGATACAATAATTTTACGAATCTGAAAATTTTTACCATTATCCACCGTTTCTATGATGCCCCAGGGATGGTACTTCTTTTTATGGGTCACCGTTTCACTCCTATTATCTGCCTTTAACGTATCAACTATTTTCTTCACCCCCTGAGTGTTATACAGAGATGATACAAGGATCACATCCGGTGTTTCCACCACCGCCAGGTCCTTTACCCCCAGCACAGCCACAAGCCGGCTTCGGGCATTTACCAGTGTATTTGTGGCATCAACACAGATCACATCACCGGAAATCACATTTCCGGAATCATCTTTTTCGCCGACATTCCACAGGGCCTCCCATGAACCCACGTCATCCCACCCGGCATTAAAAGGGATCATAACACCGCGTTTGGTTTTTTCCATGATGGCATAATCAATGGAATCGGCCGGGCATTTTTCAAACGCATCCTTTTCCAGATAGAAAAAACACTGTTTTGTTTTCCCCTTGCCCAAAGACTTCTCGCATGCTGTGACAATATCCGGTGCATAATGTTTCATCTCTTCTAAAACAATTGCCGCCTTAAATATAAACATGCCGCTGTTCCAGCAGTAATTCCCGGTGGACAAATAATGCTTTGCCGTATCAATGTCCGGTTTTTCTACAAATTTATCAATGACAAACGCTCTTTGCCCGGCCTCTGACAATTTATTATCAGGGCCAACTACCGGTTCCCCTTTTCGTATATATCCATAACCGGTTTCCGGCCTGTCGGGTACAATGCCGAATGTAATCAGATCCCCTTGATTCGCAAGGTGTTCACCGGTTTTTAATGTATCATGAAAGGTCGGAACATCACCGATCAGATGATCGGCCGGAAGGATTAAAATCAACGCGTCCGGATCCATGCGCAACGCTTTTAAGGCTGCAACCGCCACAGCAGGAGCCGTATTTCGGCCGGCCGGCTCTAAAAAAATCCCTGCCGGTTGAATCTTAATCTCACTTAATTGTTCGGCAACAATAAACCCTTGCGATTTATTGCAGATAATAATCGGTGCAGCCATCGAATCAAAATCAACCAGCCGTAACAGCGTATTTTGAAGCATGGTGTAATCATTTGTCAGTTTAATCAGCTGCTTTGGGTACATTTCTCGGGAAAGCGGCCAGAGCCTTGTTCCCGACCCTCCGGCCAGAATAACGGGTATGATCAAGTGTATCTCCTTTATTTAAAAAACAACTTTTCAATTATTTCAAATAATTACGAACGAGCTCTTTGAAAGTTTCGCAGAAATTATCAGGAATGATGAATTCTTACAATAATAAAACTGGTATTATCTTTTAAGCCCTTTTTTTTTATTTTTTTTAATAAATTTGCGCCATTTTTCACCGGTGACGGCCACAGACGGTCATGTATTTCCTGATCCGGTAAAAGGTCGTTTAACCCATCTGTACACAGGAGGTACCAGGTATCTTTTGAAATTAATTCATCGTGGATATGGATGTGGTTATTTTCCCACGCATCATTAAATATGGGTCCGATGCCAAAATCGATGAGGTTCTTTAATGGGTGAAGCGGTGCATTGTCCTGCCGGATAAATGATTTGTCGACCAGGCCCTGCACCAGGGAATGATCGTGGGAAATATAGTTTATCTCGTTTTCGGAAATTCTGTATACCCGGCTGTCTCCTGCGTTGAATGCAATGGCATGATCATCTGTAATAATTAACCCGGCAACGGTGGTCCCGCAATTTTCAGGCAGTTTTTCCAGTGCCAAATTTTGAATTTCAGATAAAATACTTTCAATATTTTCAGCGCAAAATGCGCCATTGATCATTTTTTTTTTAAATTGTTCGCAAACAAAACGGCTTGCCATATCGCCATGGTCATGCCCCCCCATGCCGTCACAGGCTAAAAGCAGTAAAAAATCCGTATCAAATTTTTTTTTCTCTTTCAACCGGTCTGACTGGAAAAGATCAAGCCCGTCTATAATACAGTCTTCCTGCTTGGCGCGGGGTCCCCGCAGCATTGCGGAAAATACAGTGCATTTCATAAGCGTGTATCAACGTTTAAGGTGCTTTATGATAAAATTCAGGTAATAAATATTGACAGAGTTTATTAAAATTATCAACCTGCTTTCGACAAAATATTCTATTTGACAATAAAATTAAGGAGATAGGCCTGTTTATGTTGATATTCCGCCCCGGGTTATGAAAAGAGTGTCAGTTGAACCTGACTCTTTTTTCTTTTTTGGGGTTGGGGCGTTGCTTTTTCCAGCAACCAGTCTTTAATACTTGCAACAAACGGGGATTGTTGCCTGTTTTCCATTTTTCCAAATATAATACGGGTTTTTGACCGGGTAAAAAACAACTGGTCTTTTGCCCGGGTCATGGCCACATAAAAAAGGCGCCGTTCTTCATCAATATCGATTGTGTTGGAATTTTTCCGGATAAAAGGGATAAATCCGTTTTCACAACCAGCGATAAATACAACCGGAAATTCAAGCCCTTTGGCGGCATGAATGGTCAGCAGCGCTACTTTCTGAGCAGTTACATCCAGCACATCCGAATCCCCCTGCAATACAGCGGTTTCGAGAAAACCAGCCGTATCATGTCCAAATGATTCGGCAACACCGGTAACATAATCAAACGCTTTGGCAATGTTTACGTTTGAATTCAGCTTTTTTTCAATGTCTAGTTGTTTTGCCAGATGACGGAGTTTATCTCTAACATTCATTTCCACAGTCTGTTTCGCATAACCGTCGATGAATTTTAATATGACATCTAAACGGAGCCGGCCGGATTTGCTCATTTTCTCTATGGGAAGCCGTTGGGCTTCGGCCATCAATCCGCCCAGGGGATAACGATTGGCGTACCCCCATGATTTTAACGCCTCGAAATCCTGTTTTGCCATGCCATGATCAATAATCGCATTGGTTTGTTCAAAATCAATATACGCACCATATCCTTCGATAATTTTCAACAATGAGATCAATTCTGCTATGCCCGCTTTGCAAAATGCACTTTCCTTGGTTGCCATCTGATATGGGATGCCGGCGCTGTCAAACATTTTTGCAAAAACATCTCCCTGTGCCCGGGTCCTGAATAATACCGCAAAATCTGAAAACGCACGGTCTTCACCGTGGGTCGCGTCTGTTTTTTTTCCAAAATCATCAAAATGGAATCCCGTTCCACCTATGAATTGTTCGATGGTTTTTCCCACGGCAACAGCTTCGGATTTTTCAGATTCAGCTTCAATGACACTGACGGCGCGCGGCCCCTTGATTCCGGAATACACCCGGGGGGATGAAGTATTTAGCGTATATTTTTCAATTACCTGATAAGAGGCTTCGAGAATGGTTTCAGCGGATCGGTAATTTTGGGTCAGATGGATTTGTACGGCGGCGGGAAAATCGTCGGCAAATTTTTGAAAATAGGCGACATCGGATCCGCGAAACCCGTAAATTGACTGATCCGGGTCACCAATGACGCAAAGGTTGCCATCAGGCGGGGCAAGGGCTTTGATAATCCGGTACTGGCCATAGTTCAAATCCTGGTATTCATCCACAAAAATATGTGTAAACCGGTCTCGGAACTGTTTTTTTGTGTCAGCATCAGTTTCCAGCCTCTCCACTGTCTTTAAAATAAGATCTTCATAGTCATAGAGGTGCTGGACGTCGAGCAGGTGCTGATACGTTTCATAAACAGTTGTCAGTCGTTTTACGTCCAGTTCGCCGGAAATGGGTGCAAGGTTATCTGAAGGGTTAAGTAAATGTTGTTTGGCGGATATAATTTTTTCAAAAAAAAGCGCTGGTTTTTCGTGAATTTTCATTCCGTCTTGCCGGACACGGTGCACGGCTTCTGCAATCAATGCGTTTCTGTCGTAATCGTCAATAACGGTATAATTTGCTTCCCGGTCGACCTCTTTCAGCAGCCGCAGGCAGAAGGCGTGAAACGTTGCCGTCAGCGGCAATGCCGTATTTTTATCCAGCATGTCCCGGAGCCGTACGGCCATCTCATTTGCCGCTTTATTGGTAAAGGTCACGGCCAGAATGTTATCCGGAAAAACAGTACCGGTCTTGATAAGATATGCAATCCGGCATGTCAGGGTCCGGGTTTTTCCGGTACCCGGTCCGGCGACTATCATCAGGGGGCCTTTTGGGTGCCTTACCGCTTTTGACTGGTTTTCATTTAAACCGGTTAAAATGTCTGAGTCAGCACTTTTTGCAGACACCCGGGCCCTTTTAACCGGTAATTCAGTTTGTTCCTTTGAGGACGTTGTTTTTTTTTTGGTTAAAGAGCTGGTGCCTTTTTTAGCGGTCTTTTTTTTTGCCGGTTTTGGGCAGGGGAGATTAAAAAGGGATTTTTGGCCTGAAAGCCGGTCTTTTTCTTCAGGGGAAAAAATTTTAATGCGGCCGTATTCACCGTCATAACCCGGTATAATGTGCACCCGGCCAGCCCTCATTCGATCAATGGCTTCTCCAAGAAAGGGAACCGGCGATGTTTTGATGTTTTCAATGGGCATGTCATGAAGAATTTTCAGTTCCGGCCCTAATGTTTCAATGGCTTTTTTATATTGCAGGCCAACCTTTTTGCTTTTGGGGCCAGTGCCCACAATTTCGGAAATGATTTCAGCCAAAGGAATGACATGGAAGAAAGGATGCGTTTTTTCAGGTTTTTTCCCGGTGCTGCGGGTGGCCAGTTCAGCGACCCGGTGCAGTACGCCAAGGGTCATGGGCTTGCCGCATTCAGGGCATATATCATTATACTGAATAGATTTTTCAGGCGGAATATTGACGTCACATTTTCGGTGGCCGTCATTGTGATATTTTCCTTCCTGAGGAAAAAATTCGATGGTTCCTAAGAATCTGTCGGGATCACCTGTCTTTAACGTATCTTTAATGGCTGGATATGACAGGGCGGTATGCAACAGATTGGCTTCCCTTCCGAGGTTTGCCGGAGAATGGGCGTCTGAATTGGATACCAGGGTTAACCCGTCAATATTTTTCACGCGCCAGTTCATGGCCGGATCAGATGACAGGCCGGTTTCCACGGCAAAAATGTGGGGGGTCAAATCCTCAAAGCATTCTTCAATGGCATCAAAACCGGATTTCGAACCAAACAACGAAAACCAGGGTGTCCAGATATGGGCAGGAATCAGAAAACCTTCATCAGATGTTTCAATCAGCAGTTCAAGTAAATTCCTTGCATCCAGGCCCAGTATCGGCCGGCCGTCGGATTTAATGTTTCCGATTTGATCCAGTTTTGCGTTAAACCGGAGCGCGGATTGAATGTCGGGAAGGAACACCAGGTTATGGTTTTTACGGGTTGCCCCGGATTTTTTGTATATGTTGCTGATTTCGCAGCTTAGCATAAACCGGATAGGGGCCGGATCTGAAAAAGGGAGCTGTTTTTCGCATTGCTTTTCAAGTTCATCTTTTAATTTGAAAAGCCCCGGTTCAGCCGGAATCAGTTTTTCCTGTATCTCTGCAATCCAGGCCGGATGGGTAAAATCGCCGGTGCCGACCACGGTAATCCCTTTTAGCCGGGCAGCCATATATAAATTTTCAAAATCAAGATTTTTGGCGGTCGCCCGTGAAAACCGGGAATGAATATGCAGGTC
>JAOZOL010000481.1 GCA_029933295.1 Desulfobacterales bacterium
CTGAAAAACACCGAGCATGGAACGTTCGCCCACCGAGCTGTGCTGCCCTTCAAAGGCGTTGTGGATGGAAAGATTCTGAATCGCCTTCTGAAAGAGATCAAACTGGTAGGGAATGAAAGGATAGGCGTGGATGAAATGATCCCGATCCCGGAAATTGCGATAGGTCTGCGCCCCGTCGATAAAATCGAAAAGGGTTTTCAGGTTGTTGGCCTCCCGGTGGTAGATGTCGGCAAGGACGGAAACGCCGGGCTCATTTTTCTCCAGCAGCCGGCGTTGAATCACCTCGGCGACGTTGGCGCTGGTCAGCTTCATGCGGTTGGCGAAGCGGGCCTGAATTTTGGAAAAATCATTGCCGTGCTGTTTGTTCATCTCGCCGACGACCGCGTTCATGTCTTCCTGGGCGGTGACAATGATCCAGGACTGCCCCCGGCACTTGGTCGCCAGGCTCTCGGCAATGGTCTGCAGGTTGGTCATCAGTTTGATGTTGTCGGCGATGTACTGGCCGACCTCATCGACAAAGAAATTAAGCCGGAAACCAGGGGCTTGCGTTTTGATATAGCTGTTGACCTGGTTGGCGAAATCCTCAATTGAAAGTTTGTAGTCAGTACGATAACGATCAAGGATGCATGAATCAGTGAGCAGTGGTGAGTAGGAAGTGGGAAGTGTTTGATTTCCGGCGACCGCGTTGTAGGCGGCAGCAATATTTTCGCCCTCAAGCAGGGCCTGTTCACGTCCGACTTCCCAGGGCAGGCCGGAAATCTGCCGGTATTTTTCCTTGAATTGCCCGTAGAGGCCGCGGCTGTCAAGATCACGCTCGAACTGGGCAATGTGTCCCTGCTTGCCATAGTAGCCACAATGTTCATCAAAGACCTTGACGAAGACCGACAGCAGGGCGTCAACCTGGGTTTTGCTGATCACGTCGGCTTTCTGGTCGATATTGAACAGGATGCTCTGGGAGGGAACGGCAGCCGCTCTTTTCAAATCACCGCGCAGGATCTCGTTACCGCCGCATTTGGGCAGGAAGAGATCAAGGGCCGGGGTCTCGTTAACCAGGCGGTTTTCGAGCACAAGGGAAAGGATTTTTAACAGGTGTGATTTCCCGGAGCCGAAAAAACCGGATATCCAAACCCCGTTGGCGCTTTCATAGTTGTTGTAGACGTCAAGAAAACTTTCCAGCCGTTTCGATATCTCGTTGGTGAGGACATATTCTTCAATTTCCAGGTAGAGACTGGATTCATCATCAGCTTTGATTACCCCTTCGATAGGTCGATCAATCGGTTTTTGAAAAATATCCTGTAGTATCATTTTCCTGCCTTCGGGATGTGATCATTGCTCGCCGGATTAAATATCATAATGAAAAATATCAAAAGCCCGGTAATACTTGTCATCCCTGAGCCGACCGAAAAGATCGAGGGATGACCCTTCGCCAAGCGAGAAGGTATAGGAGCCGGGGAAAAACAGGATGGTCGGTTTCTCTTTGGCGGTGCTTTGCAGGTTGTTGAGAACATTGTGCGAGCGGAGGTAGGGAAACACCTCGCCGACGCCGGTGATGAACATGACATCAAATTCCCGGGCCGCCATTTTTTCGCCGATGGCCGGGATCAGGTGCTTTTCCGCGTCAAGAACCCCCTGCAGCAGCTCCAGAAGCTGGTCTTTGCTGACCTTTTTTTCAGTCTCAAATATCCGTTTAAAGATATTCCGTTTTTCAAGCAGTTCCATGACCAGATCGTAAAGGTTGACTTCCAGGATGTGAACGCCCTTCTTCTCCAGGGCCTTGACCAGCTGCTTCTGGACCCGCTGCATGTCAACGGTCTCTGCCGGCGGAAAGGGACAGATGAAAAAGGGAACCTCGTTGCCCAGGCCCTGCATGGCCAGAAATCTCCGGCTGCTGATCACCTTCAGGAGGTGGTCATATTTTTCGGCAATCCCGGGGGTGGCAGACATATTCATCGTTCAGATCAACTCCTTGA
>JAOZOL010000482.1 GCA_029933295.1 Desulfobacterales bacterium
GTCATGAAATTTCAGCAATAAACCGGCTGGGATGGTTATACTGCCCCTTCCGGTACCCAGCGGAAGACAAAAACAAACAATGCGCAGCCCGTGTCATGGCAACATACATCAATCGCCGTTCTTCGTCAATCTCAGATTCAGAATCCTTTGACTTCCAGTGGGGAAGAAGATTTTCTTCACATCCCACTACAAAAACCGCATAAAACTCCAAGCCTTTGCTGGCATGCATGGTGGAAAGGTTAACCCCGGATTCCGAATCCTCTTTTTCCTCTTTGTCTTCTTTAATTAAAGATGCTTCCTCAAGATATTCAATCAGGGTGGACTGCTGGGCTGCGGAATATATCAATTGCTCAAGATTTTCCTCACGGGCGGTATAGTCACCCTCTGTTTTTGAATACTTTTTAAGATATTCACGATAATTCACACGATCCAGAATTTCCCTTATTGCAGCGTCAGGGGCCATGGTCTTAATGTCATCTATGAGATTTATTAACTCACCAAGCAGATAATAAACTTTGTCCGGTAAAATTTTGTTTTTCAACGCCAAGCGGGCTGCATCCTGAAGGCTTGCGGAATCTGTTCGCATGCGGTTTATCTTGTTTATTGTTCCCGGACCGATGCCGCGCTTGGGAGTGTTCACGATTCTCTCAAAGGCCGCATCATCTTTTTCAAAAACAGCGGCAGTCAGATAGCATGTGATGTCCAATATTTCTTTGCGGTCAAAAAAACCCTTTGATCCGAGCATGCGATAGGGAATTTGCGCTGAACGAAATGCCCTTTCAAGGGAAAATGAACAAAATTTGGTGCGATATAAAACCGCTATATCTTTAAAAGGAACCTGCGCGTCTTTGAGGGACTCGATTTTCTGCGCCACCCAGTATGCTTCTTCATCATCGCTGTAAAAATCGTTTATCTCTATGATACCGCCGGATATTTTAGAATAACAATCTTTATCCACACGGTTTTTGTTATTTGAAATAAGTTCATTGGCAGTCTGGACGATCTCTTTGGCAGAACGGTAATTTCGTTCAAGCCTGAAAATTTTAGACCCTTTATAATTTTTTAAAAATTCAAGGAAATGTTCCACATTGCTTCCCCGAAATCCGTAGATCGCCTGCCAGTCATCTCCCACACAAAAAAGATTTCCGTTTTTTAAAAAAAGCCGGGTTAAATTTTCCTGCAAGTCGTTTGTATCCTGATATTCATCGATCAAAATATAGGAAAATATCGACTGATATTGATTTTGGATTTCTCCATGATCCCGTAACAGATTCCGGGTCATAAGAAGAATATTATCAAAATCCACGGCATTTTTTTCAAACAAGTCCTTTTCATACAGGTCATAAATATCGGCAAGATGGGTAAAGGCGACCCGTTGATGAGTGTCAAAATACGCATCAGGATTACCTGAATTTTTTGCATTTGAAATATGTGATCGGATGGGGAAAAAATATTTTTTATCAATGTTTAACTTTGCGATAATTTGTTTGAGTACTTTTTGCTGCTGGTATTCGGAATAAATTTGTAAGGGGAATTGATACCCGAGCAGATTGCAATGCTGTTTTAAGATCTGAAAACATGCCGAATGATAGGTCCGCACCCATGGGAACCGACTGATGGAAAGCCCGGTCAGATCAACCAGGCGTTTTTTCATTTCATCTGCGGCTTTATTGGTAAAAGTAATGGCTAAAATATTTTCAGGCAAATAACCGTTATTGATCAAATATGCAATTTTTGCCGTCAGGGTCCTGGTTTTCCCGGAACCCGCACCGGCGACAACAAGTGCAGGGCCGATATATTCAACTGCTGCTTTCTGCTCCGGTGAAAGTTTAACACCACAAACACGATTATTCATTATTATAGCCTGTCAAATATAAGAATATTTTTAAATCCGGATTATCGAAGAGATTATTGGCTCAGTTTAAATCAAACCCATAATACATAAAGCTTTGTGGAAATCATTTATAA
>JAOZOL010000483.1 GCA_029933295.1 Desulfobacterales bacterium
AAAATCGTTTTGCATAATACCCGGCAATTATTTTTTGATAAATAGCGCTCATTTTATTGTTCGACGGCTCAGTTCATACGGTTTGCGATAAGATATTCGCCAACTTCTTTAAACACAGGTGCGCATGCGGTTCCGCCGTAATCACTTCCTTTTTTAATGTCCTGGAAAAAAATGCCGATTACCATATTGTAATCCTTTTCAAGGGGCAGTATCCCGATAAATGCTGCGTTATGTGATCTTCTGCTGTATCTGCCGTTCACAAACCGTCGGGCCGTGCCTGTTTTACCGGCAATGTCATATCCGGCTATTGCAGCTCTTCTTCCGGTTCCATGTTTTGAAGATGTCACTGATTTTAAGTAATCGTAAATAAGGGCGGCGTGACGGGGGTTAAAACATTTTTTTCTTTGATGATCATTTTGAAACGTTTTTACTGTTTCATTGTTTTGATTTATGATTTTTTTCACAAGGCATGGATATGGAATGGAGCCGTTATTCGCAAACCCGGCATAAATTCTTACCAGATGCAAAGGGCTTGCTTTAAATTCATAGCCGATAGCGAGTTGCGAGGGGGTTATGCCTGTCCACCGGGCCGGCGCCGGCAGATCGCTTCTGGGAATTGCCGTGTGGTGAAGTAAAAGATTTTTCCCGATTCCGCAGCTATTATAAAATGCAACTGCCTGCCCGGGGAGTTTGTCTTTGGATTTTGACATGACTCTGGCAACAATCTGCGCCATGCCGGAATCTGACGAAACAGTCAGAATGTCTTTTAAACTCAGATTGTGTTTGTATGAATGTTCATCCCGATAGGTTTTATTGGCAATTTTTGCAGCCAGATTGCAATTAAATCGATCGGTTCTGCAAATTGCGCCCAGATCCAGGGCATAGAGTATCATCAGCGGTTTTGCAACACTGCCTGGTTCAAAACTGGAAGTAAAAATCCGGCTGTCATTTGAAATTAATCTGTGCTTTTCAAAAGATGCGGAATAAGCGGAAAGGATTTCACCGGTTGCCGCTTCCATGACAACCGCCATGCCGAGGTTTGCCTGTTTTTCAATGACCTTTTCCTGAATTATTCGGGCAATAAACTGCTGCAAGTGAACATCTATGGTTAACACAACAGAACAGGGAAGGGCGCCATCCGTCCGGGTTCCTGGAAATTTGTCAATGGGGTTCTGGTTTCGATCAAGGTTAAGTATTTGTTTTTCAGGTTTCCCGGCCAGAAAGGTATCAAAAACCTGTTCAATGCCGCCAATGCCCCTTTGCGGGGTGGCGGTGTTGATGTCTGAATATTCATACCAGGGAAATATTGATTTTAGCGCGCGACGGGCTATGTTTTTGTTTGTCTGTTTGTATGCCATGAAAATATCTTTGCTGCCGCGAACGACGCCCAGAATGGATCTAAGATCGTCACCCCAGGGGTATTCCCGAATTTGTTCTCTGATAATTTCAATGCCGGGCAACAATCCTTTTCGAATATATTTTTTAACCTGGGACGCTGTTTTAAAATCGATCGCTCTTTTTACAATAATGATGGATGCCCTGCGCCTGCATAATTCTTTGAGTGCTGTTTCTGTTGTTATGCCAAGTTTTGTCACAAGGATTTCAAAAGCCCTGTGTTGTCTTTTTGGGGAAATGGATCTCATTTTATATGGGTCCATTGCAAGGGTTTGAAAGGGCAGGGAGGTTGCCAGCAGAATCCCGTTTCGATCAAGGACTTCCCCGCGTGCCGGAAAAATCAATTTTTCCTTTTGCAGGTTATGTTTTGTTTCTAAAAACTTCATCAAATATAAATCAGTCAGCTGAAGAACGCCTGTTTTCAACAACACAATGGCACAAACGCCAACGGCGACATAAAAACAAAAATCCACATGCCATTTGAAAACTTCGCGACTTGAAAGACTCCGGCCATGTGTATTATTAAATTTATCAAGTTTCATAATATTGTTATTATGTAATTTATTAAA
>JAOZOL010000110.1 GCA_029933295.1 Desulfobacterales bacterium
AAGTGTTGGAAAATTGACAAATAAATTTTCAAGTTTAAAGATTTGTCCCCTGGAATTTAAAGCCGGAATTAATCCAAAAAGCAAGAGTTTGAAGTCCTAAACCTCAAAAAGGATGGAAAAATTTGCAATCTGCCCCTTTACGGCGTATCGCTTCTGCCCCCGTTTTATTTCAGGGGATGTAGTATTCTTAATTGCACGGGTCTGCATTCCCACGCTGGAGCGTGGGAACGAGAAGAAAGACAAACGTTCCAGCCTTCTACCTTCTACCTATCAACCTTATTTACAAAAGATTAAGCGCGGTCTCCACAATATTCTCCGCCGTAAATCCGAATTTTTCCAGAACTGTCCCGCCGGGTGCGGATGCACCGAACGTTGAAATTCCGATAACAATACCGTTGTCTCCAATGTATTTTTCCCATCCCATGGGAAGACCGGCTTCCACCGCAACGCGGGCTTTGACATCCGGCGGCAGGACGGTATCCTTATAGTCTTGGGGCATTTTTTCAAACAGCTCCCAGCTGGGCATACTCACCACGCGGGCTGCCACGTCTTTTTTTGCAAGCATCGCTTTGGCTTCAAGGCTGATATGAATTTCAGACCCGGTGGCAATAAGAATAACATCCGGTTTGCCGTCCGAATCCGTCAGAATATATGCGCCGTTTGCAAGCAGGTCTGCCGCTGGATACAGTTTTCTGTCAATAACCGGAAGTTTTTGCCGGCTTAAAATCAGTGCCACCGGTGAATCGGTTGTTTTAATGGCCTGGCTCCATGCGGCTGTTGTTTCTGTGGCATCACACGGACGGATCACCGTAAGATTCGGTATGGTCCTTAATGCTGCCAGATGTTCCACCGGCTGATGGGTGGGCCCGTCTTCACCCACCGCAACACTGTCATGGGTAAACACGTAAATCACCGGCTGTTTCATGAGCGCGGCAAGCCTGATGGATGGACGCATGTAGTCGGCAAAAACCAGAAACGTTCCGCCAAAGGGTCGCAGGCCTTTATGCAGCGACATCCCGTTTAAAATACCGGCCATGGCATGTTCCCGGACGCCGAACCGGATATTTCGACCACCGTAATTATTTTTTTGAAAATCAGTCGAGGCGTTTATGATGGTTTTATTTGACGGGGCGAGATCCGCTGATCCGCCGATCAGCGAAGGAATTGATTCTGCCGCAGCATTTAAGACCGCGCCTGATGCGCTCCGGGTGGCAATGGGGCCGTCATTTGATGAAAAATCCGGAAGTTTTGATTCCCAGCCTTCCGGCCCGGTTCCGCTCATCATTTCCGTCCATTGCTTTGCCATTTCCGGAAATTGATTCTGATAGTCGTTAAACACTTCCTGCCAGGCCTTTTCCAGGTCTTCCCCTTTTTTTGTTGAAATCCGGCAATGATCAAGCACCTCATCCGGTACGCAGAAATCCTTATCATCCGGGCATCCCAAGCATTGTTTGGTCAGTTTGATTTCTTCCACGCCCAACGGGGCGCCATGGGCATCTGCAGAATCCTGCTTGTGAGGACTGCCGTAGGCGATATGAGTTCGTAAACGAATCAGCGTAGGTTTTTGGGTTTCCTGTTTTGCTGCGTTAATGGCATTGCTGATTTCATTCAGATCATTGCCGTTTTCAACGGTAATGGTTTGCCAGTTGTAGGCCGTAAATCTTAAGGAAACATCTTCGGTAAAGGTAATGTTTGTGCTTCCTTCAATGGAAATGTCGTTGTCATCGTACAGGCAGATCAGTCTGGAAAGGCCGAGGTGACCGGCCAGGGAAGCGGCCTCTGCGGTGAGGCCTTCCATCAGATCACCGTCTCCACACATAACATACGTATAATGATTGATAATATCATGGCCTGGACGGTTAAAGAGATCGGCAAGGTGACGTTCCGCCATGGCCATGCCCACAGCATTGGTAAATCCCTGCCCCAGGGGGCCTGTGGTGGTTTCAACTCCCGGGGTATGATCGAATTCAGGATGGCCCGGTGTTTTGCTTCCCCATTGCCTGAATTGTTTAATATCATCAAGGGTTAAATCATAACCAGTCAGATAAAGGAGACTATAAAGAAGCATGGAAGCATGACCGCCGGACAGAACAAACCGGTCCCTGTCATACCAGGCAGGATTTTCTGGATTATGATTCAAAAATCGCGTCCAGAGAACATATGCGGCCGGCGCAAGCCCCATGGGTGCTCCGGGATGCCCGGAATTTGCCTTCTGGATCGCATCCATGGAAAGGGTGCGGATGGTATTGATGCTCAGGGTATCGATGTCTGTTCCGGCCGGGCGTTCATTCATTTTTCATGTCTCCTTAATTTAAGCGTTTTTTTTAAACAAACCGCAGAATATCGAATTTCGATGTATTTTCCTTTTCTTCTGCGGTTCAAAATTTTTCATTCGATATTCTCTGTTAAAATGACAAGAGCTCTTACTATAATGCCCTTAAAAATTCAGGTTTTAATGCCACCCGTCCGGCAAGGGCGTCATCGATCAGGCGAAGGGTTTTTGCCTTGTCTTCGGGAAATTTTGCCCGGATGGGGAGGTAATTTGATGCATGATTGGCATGAAACAGTCCATTGGTAAGCTCGGTATGCTCTATCATTATTCTAATTTCACGGAGCATTTCATCAGGTTCAATCAAAGGAAAAGTACCGGATTCATAATCGTCATGAAGGGGTGTTCCCGGAATCAGCATCAGGCTCAAAGCCCCGACATATTCCGGATCAATGGCGGACAATACTTTCCCGGTAGCCTGGGCATGGATTTGTGATCGGTCTCGCCCGGCAATTCCGAGAAGCACGGTGATGGACAGTTTGATACCCGAAGCCCGTATTTTTTTGCCCATATCAATCATGGTGGCGGATGTGGCTCCTTTGCAAATATTTTTTAATGTAATATCATCACCGGTTTCAAGCCCTAAGTAAGCAATCCCTATGCCATTGTCGCAAAGTGCTTTTAATTCTTCGGAAGATTTCATTTTTATACTCTTGGCATTGGCATAAAGCCCGATACGTGTCACCCAGGGGAGTTGTTTTTTTATCTGTTCTAAAATTGATAACAGCCGTTTTTGCGGAATAATGAGCGCATCGCCGTCACAGATAAAAAGACGGTCCTGGTTTTTACAGTATTTCGCGGCAAAAGCGATGTCTTGCATGATAATATCATCTGGTTTTATTTTAAACCGTTCTCCTTTGTATGTGCCGCAGAAGGTGCATTTATTATGAGAACACCCCACCGTGGCCTGGAGTAAAATGCTGTTTGCCTCGCTGGGCGGGCGTATTATAAATCCTTCATAATGCATGATTTATTCTCCTGGAAACAATTCTTTTTATAAAAATTTGATAACCGTTTAAAAAATAATAAAATATAATTACATGGAACATAAATTCAAGGTCTTTTTATCTTGATAAAAAATTAAAATATTCATCAATCAGTGCTTCGCCCTGAGCCTGAGTTTTAATCCGTGTAATGGACTCCCGAAACCGGCTGCTGGCTGGAAGGCCTTTTACAAACCAGGAAAGACGGCTGCGCATCATGCGGCAGGCGTGAAGCTCGCCGAAATATTTCACTGAAGTTTCCAGATATCTTTTCATGGTGTCGAACCGGGTCGTCAAGTCAACAGGGGCGATGTCATCTCCATTTAAAAGCATTTGAATTTGTTTGAATATCCATGGATTTCCAATGGCCGCCCGCCCAGCCATGACCGCATCGCACCCGGTTTGAGTCAGCATGTTAACAGCATCCCCCGGTTCAGCGATGTCCCCGTTTCCGATAATTGGTATGGATATTTGTTGTTTCATTGCGGTAATTAATGACCAGTCTGCTTTGCCTGAAAATCCCTGGGTGGCTGTCCTTGGGTGAAAAGTAATTGCGTCCACACCGCAATCTTCGGCAATCTTTGCAATTTTAAACGCATCTTTTCCTGATTGATCCCACCCGCTTCTCAGTTTAATGGTGAAAGGGATTTTGATGATGGCGCGGATTTTTGTTAAAATGGCTTTTGTTTTTTCCGGATCTCTCATTAATGCGGCACCGGCACCGCTTTTTAAGATTTTTTTAACCGAACAGCCGAAATTAATATCTAAGATGTCCGCTCCGGCTTCTTCAGTCATGGCTGCGGCATCGGCCATGATGACCGGATCTGAACCGAAAATCTGGACAGACAGTGGTTTTTCATCCTCACAGGAACACATCATATTTTTGGTTTTTATTGATCCATAAGCCAGGGCATTGGCGCTGATCATTTCCGAGCATACCAGGCCGCAACCGGCTTCTTTGACGATGAGGCGAAACGGCAGATTGGAAATCCCGGCAAGGGGGGCTGAAACGGTGATACTATCAAGTTTTAAATTGCCGATTTTCATTACTGATTAGTCGACCTTCTCCAGATGTCTGTTTTTTTTGAATAGCCGGATTTGCGTAACAAAACCGGCAGTTATGGTAACACGGCTGTTGGGCGTAGATACCAATATCTGTTGATACCATACACCCGCACCCCTGTTTTATCCTTTGGCCCATGTCTTTTTTAAATGACAGCGTACCGCCGAACAGATCAACAAAAAGCCGGTTGGGTATACAGGAACTTCCCGTAATCGCAGATTCCGGCGGAAGTGCCGCCAGTACATCATGTTCACAACAGGTCTGCAATTTTATATGAAACGGCGCGATGGCAGCTTCCATTTTTTTCAGGACGAGAATTTTTTCATCCATTGGCGGATCAATAAATGAAAATCCCTCATACGGGGCGGGACGGTTTTTAATTTTTGCGTAATGATCCATGAAACTTGTGATGCATCTTTCGATTTTAAGAGATGCCAGGTGCTTTGCAATTTTGGAAAAACCGGAAAGATTATTTTGAATGGAGCCGTCCGGCAATGTGTAAAAACAGATGGGGTCAAACCGCCATTGGATTGTTTCATGCCCGAATTTTTCACACAAGCTTGCCGCCTGCGCAAGCCTGTTTTCCAGCGGCGGGATATTTGGTTCAAGGATTATAGATTCAGCGTTGATGGTAAAATTAAAAAAAAGATGATAGCCTTTTTCACGGAGCCGTTCTCCGAAATTACCATCGATAAAACATGTGAAATCTTTTGACCAGAAAACAATGGTATGCACATCATCCGGGGTGGCAGGGACAACAGTTTTTTTCTGATTGTACGGATTGACGGTTTCAAAAAAGCCTTTATTAATCCGATCCATAAACCAGTCCATGTAAAAGGCGGGAATATCGGTCCGCCGGGAAGCGGATATGACGATTTTGGGAGACATTATTTTATGTTTTCGGTTTTCGGTCAGACAGGGAAACAACCGTGGCGCCGCCTGATTTTTCTCCGGAAGGGTCGTCTTTTTTTTCTTTAGATGCGGTGTTTGTAACATCCTCAGGCGCCACGACTTTTTCAAACCGCATCCGTTTTCCTCCCATGGTAAATTCTTCGCCGTTTATATATACATCTTTTAGAATCCAGGTAACGGTTTCAAGGGGAAGTTGCAGCAGGAGCAGTTTTACATGAAACCAGTCTTTTTTAATATCAGCGGCAATGTCTTCAATCCTGGCAAATGTAAAGGGCTGGTCTTCAAAATATATCAGAACGATATCGTGTATAGTGGTCATTGGCAAGAATTCCAATATGATAGAATTAATCCGTGTTTTTCGGGAACACCAATGTCCTTAACCAGTGGCCAATGGTATTTCTTTTGAGTTTGTCCCTGTCTATCTCATCAATTTCTTTGGCCAGCATTGCCGGGTCGGCAAACCATTCCGAACGTTTGACAAATTTTTTTTCAGGATCAAGGTGTTTGACAACTTTGGCAGGATTTCCGGCGGCAATGGTATTTGGCGGGATGGAACTGATGACAACTGATCCGGCACCGACAATACTGTTTTCCCCGATGGTTACCCCTTTGCAGACAATTGCGCTGTCTCCGATCCATGCATTTTTTTCAATACGTACGGGTCCAGGATTTCCCATGGAGTCTATCCGGTTATAAATATCATGCCAGTCAGTGTCTGTGATATAAACGCCGCTGGCAATCATGCAGTTGTCTGAAATGATAATTTCTTCGGCGGAACTAATTCTAACGCCCGGACAAATCAGGCAAAAATCACCGATTTGAATTTTCCCCTTGTCTTTTTTTTCAGCCCAGACCGTCAATCTTACTTTATTTTCGGAAGTGGTCAGGATGTTGGCATGTTCGCCGATTGTGATGGGAGATCCAAAAATTTTTACATTCCAAGGGTTTGTAATTGTAAACCCCTGGCCAAGATAATCCAGTTGCGGCTTTAAAAAATATCCGGCATAGAGCTGTTGAAATTTCAGATGTGCTTTTTTGATAAAATATGGACGATGATCTCTTCGCAAAAAATTACCTTAACTTTGGTTTGTTTGTGATTTTGCCGGTCTATCCGGGTTGGGCGTATTCGGACGTTTCCCAGTATTTGTGGTTAAATAACATGGAGGCCGGGGATAACTGATACAATGCATCTGCTGCCATGATAACAACACCGTTGGTCCATGTTATTTCATCTTCCGGCCAGATCACCATATCCGGGAACGTAAATCCGCACCAGTATGAACCGTCTTCAAATTTGCGTTCACTGATCCAGGCAAATACGATTTCAGCCAGTTTATGATTTCCCATGGCCACCAGGGCAAGGACCAGTTCAGCGGTTTCGGCAATGGTCACCCAGGGCCGGTCGGATACGCATCGCACCCCCAGCCCTTCTACCACAAATTTTTTCCAGTATTGATCAATCCGCTTTCGGGCATCGGCGCCCGTCATGGCACCGGATAGAACCGGATAGAACCAGTCCATGGAATAGCGGGATTTTGTGATGTTAAACAAATGATATCCATCCCGGACCGCATGGCCCAGCCTGATCTTTGCCGTTTCCCATTCCGGTTTTTTTTTATTAAGGATTTTTGCTATGGCCAGTGCGCATTTAAGGCTCATATAAATGGAACTCGAACCGGTCAGCAGGGCCATATGGTCCACTTTCATTTCCGCATTTTTTGCCCAGAAGATTTCACCGCCTGGGGCCTGAAGGGATACGGCAAAATCAATGGCAGCGCTCATGGTGCCCCACATCTGGTTTAAAAATTCAACATCTTTGGTGATTAAGTAATAATGGAATAATCCCACTGCAATATAGGTGGAAATATTTGTATCCCGTGTCTTATCCAATGGTTTTCCATCTAAATAAGAAGCGTGCCAGCTGCCGTCCTCAAGCTGAATGTCAGCCAGCCATTCATATGCGCTGTGGGCTTCATTAATATAACCGCCGATGCACAGGCCCATTGCAGCCTCAATATGATCCCAGGGATCTGTTTTGCCCCCGTAGCTCCAGGGGATTTCTCCGTTGTCTTTTTGCAGACGGGCGAGCAGACGGGCAAGCAGGTCAATGTCAACGGTTATTTCCTGTCTTTTATGTTGAACCTCCAGCTTCATACTATTCCCTTTGAGTGTTCAGATAATAATATTAAAAAACCGGCAGGAACTATAAAAAAATAGTTCCTGCCGATTCCGTGATTTATTTAAATCTAATTTTATGACAGAATTGAAGAAGCGGATCAATAAATTTTCGTACATTGGATATTTTTATTCCATAAAAAGCTTTTCATGGTAATGAATTACCACTGTATGAGAAAAATAACTTATCAGTCATTCCACACAATTATAAATGAGTTATTTGGAAGCTTT
>JAOZOL010000484.1 GCA_029933295.1 Desulfobacterales bacterium
TGTGGGTCTGCGGCAAAAAACATAGCATTGATCTGGAGAGCCGATGAAAGTCAAAACTTCTGATTTAACCTGGGATCAGTTCATCTACCCGAGAGGAAATAAGAGCGGAAAAACCATCAGCGCCTATGTTGAGGCACTTGCCATCGGCGCTTAATCGTAGATGGTGTCCACCGCTGGTCTGCATTCAAGGAAAGCGGCATCAAAGAGATTGAGACAATAGAATGGAAAGAAAATCCCCTTGATTACGAGAAAAACAAGGTGGCGCTTCTCCTTGAATCAGCCAAATGCAACACCAGCCATGGCGACAGATTAAGCTCAAACGATAAAAAGAGGGTTGCCCGTGATATTGCATCAACAGACCCGGAGTGCAAATGGACTGAATCGGCCCTTGCAAAAAAACTCGGAGTTACCCGTCAAACTGTCAATACCTGGATCACGGATATACGTGCCAGGCAGAAAACAAACAGAAACAGCATTATCATCCGACTGAGCCGCCTTGGATGGACCCAGGAAAAAATTGCAGAAACAACGGGCCTGAGCCAGAACCGTGTCTCTGAAATTATCGGAAATGCAAAAATTTGCAATATCGATAATTTGCTCAACCAGGGCCGTGACATGAAATACATAGCCGGCCATTACAACATGGAACTCGCACTTGCCTGGGCATTAAGGCTGGAAGGAAAGACGGATCAGGAAAGATTCAAAGAGCTTGGATGGGGACTTCGTACATGGGACCAGTGGAATTTCAACGAATGTGATGAAAGATTCGGAGACGACTGGCCAGGCCGCATTCCTGCCCAGTTGATTGCACACACACTGTTCTATTTTACAAAGCCCGGTGATCTTGTCCTTGATCCAACCCGCCCGCCTCGCCTGAGTGAAACCTTGAACGTGGCGGACTGCCACTGAGGCGAGAGCGATGGCGGGCAGGTGGCAGGCGGAGGCGTTGTTCCGGATGTATGCCTTGCTTTTGAACGAAAATGCCGAGCCTTTGATCTTGCACCATCAGACAGCCGCCCTGAAATAGAATACCATCACTGGAATCCGGGAAAAGGTACATGGCCCATTGCAAAAAAGCCTGACCTGATTTTTTTTGACCCGCCCGCTGCAAAAGAGAAACCCGACAAATCAATCACAATATTCGATTACCACAGGCTTTTATCAAAAACAGGATGGCAAATTACCCATCGAATAGAATGCCCTCTGTCATCTGAACGTCTGAGCGGAAACCAGGTGCAAAGAATGCAGAATAAACGTATTTTAGGGACTGTTGGCAGGACTCTGCTGGTTGCAAATAAATTATAATGCCGGGCTTGTGTACGCTCTGCACCAATGGTCCTCAAGACGTCATGTGCTATTTATATTTTGGCTTGTGTGCTTTGTAAGATGTCCATAGAATGAAGATTTATCAAATCCGCAATGAAAATAATTTCCGGGCTTGAATTAGATGATCAAAAAGGAAATGTTTTTAAGCTTCTCTTGGAATGAATTAAAAAAATTAGACGGATGGCTTAGTTTTATTTTGGAATTAAATGGGGGGAATTAAATTCTCACAACATAACTAAACTCGCGACATAGAATGTCCCCAATTCCATTTTAGCCGTTAGCAATTAGCTATTAGCTGTTTTTCGCGCAGCAAACCAAAGCATCAGTATCCGTGTTCATCCGCGCAAATCCGTGTCCAAAAATAATATTAAGCCTCATTTCAAGGTGTGACCCCAGGGACACAATGATGAATGATGAATAGAGAATGATGAATCTGGTTTCGCTCCGCTCTGTCATTTTAATTCTCCAGCATGAACTATAAGCCGCCCGTGCCGAAAGATAGATCCTTAGGCTTCTATGCTTTTGCCCTTCATTCATCATTCATAATTCAGCATTCAGCATTCCAATAGTCCCCCGGTAAAAGACAATGATGAATGATGAATAGAGAATGATGAATCTGGTTTCGCTCCGCTCTGT
>JAOZOL010000111.1 GCA_029933295.1 Desulfobacterales bacterium
TATAAAAAACCCGGAACCATTTTTATGGTTCCGGGTTTTGCGTTTAATGTTTTGTGCGTTAACCTGGATTTTTCAGGTTAATATTCCAGATAAGACAATCCCTCCCAGTATCCGGGCGTCTGAATCCGCTCCTCAATATCGATATTAAAAAATTCCGCAGCCGGGGCAAGTATTTCCGGATTAATGGATTGAACCTGCCGAACGGCAGACAGTACCGTTTCAACGCCCTTTTGCGTCATTTTCCCCAAAGGCCGCCGGCAAATGCCTGCCGGCATCCCGAGAATGTTCATCAGTGTTTTTACAGCAAGCGGGTTTCTGGCCCGGCATGTCACAATGCCGTAAGGGGTGTTTTCCAGGGTTTTCACCGTAACCAGATTAAAAAACGGTTTAAGGGCGGTTGCAAGTGCCTTGGCTTCGGCAATATCACCCTGATTTAACAGGTTGACCATATCTGTCGCCGCTTTTGGCACAATGTTTGAAATCACTGAAATGACACCCTCGGCATTGATCTCGGGATCGGCCATCATGTCGAATGTGATGGCGTCATCTCCGGATAAAATGGTGTAATCTTTTCCACAGCATTGCCTGGTACGTTTCATGTTTTCCAGGCTCCCGGTGGCTTCCTTGACGGTTCTGACATTTTTAAATTTTTCGGCCAAAATTGCCAGATCCTCGGGGAGCAATTGCGCGCCGGTGCGTCCCGGAATCACATAGGGGATGATCTGGGTTTCCGGAAATTCGGCGGCAACGGGTTCGACATATTCTTTTCGAATTTCAAGGGAGCTTGGGCCGTTATAGTATGGGTCAACAAGCAAAATCCCATCCACTCCAGCTTTGACGGCATGTTCAGAGGCTGAAAGAGTTTCATCCGTATTGTTGCTGCCGGTTCCGGCTATGCATAGACATTTATTTTTTGTGTTGTTAGCAATTTCCTGGATAACCCGGTAATGTTCGTTCCAGTTCAGGGTGGGGCTTTCCCCGGTTGTGCCCACAGCCAGTATGCCGGTGATGCCGTTTTTGATCTGAAAATCTACCAGCTTTTCAAGGCCGGAATAATCGACTGAATCATCTGTAAATGGCGTGATGATGGCAGTATAACATCCTGCACGCATAAAACCTCCTCAATTATATCACAAAATTTTATTGTAAATGATGGTTTGCAAAAATCAGAATTCCCATAAATTATAAAAAATTAGAGATCATTGTCAATCAAAAATCAATTTTTTCCACAGGATGGCCCGATCGTTCTTACAGGCATCTGTATGCTTTGCTTATGCCCGGGGTTTCATAAAATTATATCCCGTTTTTGCTTGACAATACTGATAGATTTAGACAAACTTTTTAGTTTGAGGCAAAAAGAAATAAATACATATGCAATTATTTTTCGATGATCGCATATATAATAAATATTATTATTAATTTTGTTTCTTAAGGGAGGTATGATTATGTCGGATTTTTATATTAATTTATTTTTGGATGCTGAAAAATTAGAAAAAATTGAAGCGGCCGGATTGGTCGACCAGGTTATGGAAATAGATGGGAAAAAGGCGGTTCAGGTGGGCATGACCAAGAAGGACAAAAAAAAATTAATAAAAGGGTTTGAGGGCTTAACTTTTGATGAGAGCAACGCTTGCGTGCTGCCGGAAGAAGGGAATAACACCTTAATGGATATTATATCGGAAATGAAGTCCTTAGATGTTATGAAATTTGCAATTATAAAGCTCTATAATCCGCTTGCAGGAAGGGATGTATTCGGAAGGGGTTCAGGCGGGCGTTAAGAGATAAATTTCGATAAAGGAAGTTAATCATGTCGCAAGAAAAGACCATCGAAGAATATATTGCCCAGGAGCGGTTTGCCCTGATGTCAAATCCGGAATGCGGAACCACCCATTATAACCTGGCCACCGCCCTGTTAAATACAAGGCAGCTGGATGAGGCTGAAAAGGAATTTAAAGCAGCTGTCAGGTATAGCCCTGGCCTTGCAGAAGCGTATGTGCAGCTGGGCGGAATCTGCCTTCAGCGGGGAGATCTGGACGGATGCCTGGAATGTAACCAGGGAGCGGTCAATTCGCGGCCGCGGTTTGCCGAAGGGTACGGAAATATCGGGTTTGTTCAGCTTCAAAAAGGAAATATCGATAAAGCCATTGTGGCCTTAGAAAAAGCGGTCAATTTTAACAATATGTTTATTCAGGCGTTCACGACACTGGCCAATGCATATTTATTTAAAGGACTGGTGGACAAAAGCATTGAAATGAATTTAAAGGCCCTTGCCATTGATGATAAATTTCCCATTGCCCATAATAATCTGGCGATTTGCTATCTGGAAAAGGAAGACTTCGAACTGGCGGTAAAACATTGTGATCAGGCAATGGCGCTTGGGTATGAGGTGGCGCATGAAATATTAAAAGAGATCGATCAACACCGAAAATAAGCGCCCTGCTGAAAGTCTTTCAGAGAATGGAAGGGGTAATGATCGCTCGTAATTATTGATGCCTTTTTTGTTGACAAAGAAGAGTTGATTTCTATAAACTATTTCTTTTGAGTAAAAGCTAAAAGCCCTTATTGGGTGGTTGATTAGTCTTTAAAGAACAGATGCTGACTGTTTATAAGATTAATTTAGGATATGGTATGCCAAGCATAACTGTTTAATTAATAATGAAAAAGGGAGGTAAACAATGGCAAAACATGCGACACCTTTGCTGGATCAGCTTGAAAGCGGGCCGTGGCCGAGCTTTGTATCTGATATGAAGCAGGAGGCTGAGGCAAGGGCAAAGAATGAAAACAATGTGGAATATCAGATACCCCAGGATGCGTGTGAAGACCTTCTGGGTGTTCTTGAGCTTTCCTTCAAAGACGGGACAACCCACTGGAAACACGGTGGTATTGTGGGGGTGTTCGGTTACGGCGGCGGTGTTATCGGCCGTTATTGTGATCAACCGGAAAATTTTCCCGGGGTGGCGCATTTTCATACCATGCGCGTCAGCCAGCCGGCAGGAAAATTTTACACCACAAAATACTTAAAGGAGATTTGTGATCTTTGGGAGCGCCGTGGCAGCGGCCTGACCAACATGCACGGGTCCACCGGGGATATTATTTTTCTCGGTACCACAACCCCCCAGCTTGAAGAAATCTTTTATGAATTGACTCATAACCTGAATCAGGACCTGGGCGGTTCCGGTTCAAACCTCCGCACTCCCTCCGACTGTATAGGTCAGGCCCGGTGCGAGTATGCCTGCTTTGATACACAGGATCTGTGTCATAACCTGACAAACGAGTATCAGGATGAACTGCATCGTCCGGCATTCCCTTATAAGTTTAAATTTAAATTTGACGGCTGTCCCAATTGCTGCGTGGCTTCCATCGCCCGTTCGGACCTTTCATTTATCGGCACATGGAAAGACGATATCCGGATTGATCAGGACGCGGTTGCCGGATATGTAAGCGGTGAGTTTAAACCCAATGCCGGAGCCCATGCAGGTCGGGACTGGGGTCCGTTTGATATCCAAAAAGAGGTAATCGACCTCTGCCCCACCGGATGCATGAAATATGAGGACGGCAAGCTTTTGATCAATAATAAAGAATGTACCCGGTGTATGCATTGCATCAACGTGATGCCTCGGGCGTTAAGGCCTGGCCTTGAAAGGGGATGCTCAATGCTGGCCGGCGCCAAGGCTCCAATCCTTGATGGTGCCCAGATGGGTTCCCTGCTGGTTCCGTTTATCGAGGTGAACAAGGATAACGATTATCAGGAGATTAAAGACGTTATCGAAAAGATTTGGGACTGGTGGATGGAAGAGGGCAAAAACCGCGAGCGGCTTGGCGAATTGATGAAACGCCAGGGCTTCCAGAAACTTCTGGAAGTTACGGAAATTAAGCCTGTTCCGCAGCATGTCCAGGAACCGCGAAGTAACCCTTATATTTTCTGGAAAGAAGATGAAGTTGAGGGGGGCTGGGATCGTGACATTAATGAATTTAGAAAACACCATCAGCGATAGGGGGTGATGATAATGACATTTATATCTTCGGGTTATAACCCAGATAAACCGATGGAAGACAGGATAACCGACATCGGACCAAGGCATTTTGAAGAATTTTATCCGGAAGTTATTAAAAATAACAAGGGTAAATGGCTGTATCATGAAATTCTAAAACCCGGTGTTCTGGTTCATGTTTCAGAAACCGGAGATGAAGTATACACCGTCAGGGTCGGCGGTGCCCGGTTGATGAGTATTACGCATATCCGTGAGATTTGTGAAATCGCGGACAAACATTGTGACGGTCATTTGCGGTTCACCACGCGAAACAACATTGAATTTATGGTTGACAGCAAGGACAAGGTGGAACCTCTGATTCAGGATCTGGAAAGCCGGAAGTTTGACGGCGGCAGTTTTAAATTCCCGGTGGGCGGAACCGGCGCAGGGATTACCAATATCATTCATACCCAGGGTTGGATTCACTGTCATACCCCGGCAACCGATGCATCCGGTACGGTAAAAGCGACTTTGGATGAGGTTTTTTCAGACTTTCAGAATATGCGGCTTCCGGCACATTTGCGTATATCCATGGCCTGTTGTTTGAATATGTGCGGTGCGGTACATTGTTCTGACATCGCAATTTTGGGCTATCATCGCAAACCACCCATGGTTGATGATGCGTATCTTGATAAAATATGCGAGCTTCCCCTGGCAATTGCGGCATGCCCGACAGCAGCACTTAAACCGACTAAGGTTGAACTGGAAGACGGCACCACCGTTAAAAGTATTGCCATTAATCGGGATCGTTGCATGTTCTGTGGAAACTGTTACACCATGTGTCCGTCGCTGCCCCTTGCTGACAAGGAAGGCGATGGTATTGTTCTCATGGTCGGCGGTAAGGTATCCAACCGGATTTCCGCGCCCAAGTTTTCCAAGGTGGTTGTGGCGTTTATTCCCAATGAAATGCCGAGATGGCCTACCATGACCAAAACCATCAAGCAGATCATTGAAGCCTATGCAGCGGATGCGCGAAAATACGAGCGGCTTGGCGAATGGGCTGAACGGATCGGCTGGGAGCGGTTTTTTGAGAAAACCGGGCTTGAATTTACGCATCATCTTATTGATGATTTCCGTGATCCGGCGTATTATACATGGCGTCAGACCTCGAATTTCAAGTTCTAATTATCATTAAATAATTTTCCGGGGGCCAGGGTACAAAAGGCCCCGTGCCCCCGGAAAGATTTGATATAAAGGATATGTCCATGGAATTAGAAGAGGCAAAAGAGAAAATAGTTGAAGCCCTGACAAAAAAAGCAAAATCAAAATCAAAATTTTACTTCAATGATTTGAGTAAAATTCTTGATTTAAAACCCAGGGCAGCAAAAAAACTTATCACCAGGCTGATAGAAACAGAAGTTTTAGAATACTGGTCTTCCGGCAGCACAACCATGTATGGTCTTAAGGGCATGGGGAAACAGGCTGCGGCCGAGCACGAAGATTGATTTTAATGCAGGATGGATTCTATTGAGATTCCCAGAATATTAATTGCCGCCCTGCGGGGGGGGTCCGGGAAAACTGTATTATCCATCGGGATAATTGCTGCATTCTGCAATTTAGGGAAAAATGTTTTTCCTTTCAAGAAAGGCCCTGATTATATAGATGCGGGCTGGCTGGCCATGGCGGCCGGCCGGCCGTGTCATAATCTGGATACCTTTATGGTAGATGAAAAAATCGTCTGCCGATCTTTTCTTACTCTTACAGCCGGCAGTAATAGTGGTATTGCCGTTATTGAAGGCAATCGCGGGCTGTATGACGGTCTTGATGTTGACGGTACGACCAGTACCGCATCACTTTCCAAACTTCTAAATACCCCTGTTGTTCTCTGTCTGGATTGTACGAAAAGCACCCGGACCATGGCGGCTGTCGTCTTAGGGCTTCTGCATTTTGATCCTGACGTTAAGATTGAAGGTATTATTCTTAACCGGGTGGCCGGCCGCCGCCATGAAAATATTCTGCGCAACAGTATCGAAACCCATTGCGGAATAAAGGTGATCGGTGCAGTACCCAAGCTCAAAAGTCAGGACTTTCCGGAACGCCACATGGGCCTGCTGCCGACCCCGGAGCATGCTTGGGCCAGAAATTCAATCAAGGCAGCAGCGGAGGTGGTGGCCGATCGTGTGGATCTGTCTGCCATATTGCGTATTGCTGAAGCTGCGGAAAATAAGCTGGCAACATGCGGTTTAACTGAGCGTGCTTCTGAAATTTCAGATGATAGAGATGATAGATCCGATTCTCTCACTGTCTTGACCGCGTTGCCCAAACATAAGCTCAAAATCGGTATTATCCGGGATTCGGCATTTCAGTTTTATTATCCGGAAAATTTAGAGGCGCTGGTTTCTGCAGGTGCGGAACTGGTTTTTATGAGTGCGCTGCAGGATAGTATGCTGCCGGATATCGATGCTCTGTATATTGGCGGCGGCTTCCCGGAAACCCATGCCGAACAACTGGCCGGCAACTTGTCATTTAAAAATAGCATAAAGACGGCTGCGGACAACGGGCTTCCTGTTTATGCGGAATGTGGCGGGCTAATGTACTTGGGAGAATCGCTGGTTTTGGATAAACCGTATTCCATGGCCGGTGTTTTGCCGCTGGTGTTTGGATTTTCAAAAAAACCCCAGGGTCATGGGTATACAATCGCAACCGTTGACGGAAAAAATCCGTTTTATAAAATCGGAACTGTTTTAAAAGGGCATGAGTTTCATTATTCCCGTGTGCTGGAATGGCATGGGGAGGAGCATGACATGGCCTTTGCCATGACCAAAGGGCGGGGGATAATTAATCAAAGAGACGGAATTTGTTATAAAAATGTTCTTGCCACCTATATTCATATCCATGCAACGGGAATGCCCCAATGGGCGCGAAATCTGGTCCGTATCGCAGGCTCCCGTCTGGTGTCTCGTTAATTCTGAACAAAATAAAAAAACCGGGTATATTTTATGTCTGCAAAATATACCCGGTTTTTATCTGAAGATTTAGGGAAGTTCCCTTAAGCCTGCTAAATTACTTTTTCTTTTTGGGATGGCATTCAGAGCATTTTTTAGGACCTTTTTTCTGAGCCTTGTGACACCCGACGCAGTTTTCATGTATAGCCCCGTAGTAATATTCAACCCGGAGTTTTTTCCAGTCATCTTTAGACATGCCCTTTGGTTTTTTTGGTTTTTCCGTTTTGTTATGGCATTCAAGACAACCCTGTACCTTGTCACCCGCTTTTAAATCGTTTAACGGTTTGTGATCCTTGTCGTGGTGGCATTCCCCACATTTAAGACCGTAACCATCCGGCTTTGCGGCCTCATGCTTTTTATGGTCAAACATGACGATTGCCTTTTTGTGTTTTTTAAATGCCTTTGTATTATCCATTTTAATAATACCGGGAACCGATGTTTTTTCTTCTGCATTAATTCCTGTGGCAAGAAAAATCATCACCATGCCTGAAATGATCAGTAATAAGAAAAAAAGTTTGCCCTTCTTGTTCATCGCATCCTCCTTAATATCGTAAGATTGAAAAAAATATACACTGAACTGTTATATTTAAAGTCGCAAAATTTATCGAATACGCCAGTCAAATATCAATAATATTAAAGGATGTCAATAAAAACAGTTTTAAATCAGGGGCGCTATACTTATTCTTTT
>JAOZOL010000485.1 GCA_029933295.1 Desulfobacterales bacterium
GACAACAACGACAACAACGACAACAAAGATAACCATGACAACAGTATAACGATGATTCTATTCAATAAAATATTAATTGCCAACCGTGGCGAAATTGCCGTAAGGATAATTAAGTCGGCTAGGAAGATGGGCATAAAAACCGTAGCCGTTTATTCGCGTGTTGATGAAAATGCCCTGCATGTGGAGATGGCCGATGAGGCCTGGTGCCTGGGAGAACAGGAACTTAGCGAGACCTATCTTAATATCGAAAAGATAATCAATGCAGCTAAGCAGTCTTCTGCCGATGCCATACATCCGGGTTACGGATTTCTGGCCGAAAGCCCGCTTCTGGTTAAAGCCTGTGAAGAAAACAATATTACCTTCATTGGGCCCAACACCAGAGCCATTGAACTTATGGGCAACAAAATTGAGGCCCGTGCTTTTGTGCGAAAACTCGAAATTCCCATGACCGATGGCGTAACAGGTAATCCTGATGAGTTGCTGAAAAATGCAGGGAAAATCCCTTTCCCGATTTTGGTGAAAGCGGCTGCCGGTGGTGGCGGAAAAGGAATGCGCATAGTTCACGAAGGGGAAGATTTAAAGAGTGTACTGGAATCGACTTCGCGCGAAGCGAAAAACTATTTTGGTGATGGCAGCATTTACATCGAAAAATATGTTGAAGAACCACGCCATATTGAGTTTCAGGTGTTGGGCGACAATTTTGGAAATGTTGTCCATCTTTTCGAAAGGGAATGTACCATCCAGAGGCGTTACCAGAAAATTATTGAGGAATCACCATCACCGACCTTAACGGCTGAGGTGAGAGGGAAAATGGGTAGCGATGCAGTGAAAATTGCCAGTGAAGTTGGCTACAACAGCGTGGGTACCATCGAGTTTTTGGTTGACAAAGATTTGAATTATTATTTTCTGGAGATGAACACCCGTATTCAGGTTGAGCATCCTGTTACCGAAATGGTTACCGGCATCGATCTGGTGGAGGAACAGATAAAAGTTGCTGCGGGCAACAAACTTGCACTGAAACAGGAAGAACTCAGTCAAAACGGCCATGCCATCGAGTGTCGTGTGTATGCCGAAGACCCTGCCAACAATTTCATGCCGTCGCCGGGTGAAATGACTTTTTACAAACAACCGCAAGGTGAAAATATCCGCATCGACAGCGGTATTGACAAGGCAGGAACCATCCACAGTTTTTTCGACCCCATGATCAGCAAACTGGTGGTTTGGGCAAACGACCGACAAACTGCCACCAACAAAAGTATTGCTGCTTTAAACGACTATACTATTCACGGAATAAAAACCAATATTGCCTATCTGAGGCAGATGCTTAGGCATAAAGCATTTGTAGAGAATAAAATCTCGACTAAGTTCTGCGATGAGCATACCGAAGATATTTTAATGCAAATAGAAGAAGGGGAAAATAAAATCGACAAAAATGAATTCCTCTTTGCTTTTGCGGTTTACAGTCTAAAGTCCAACACCCTTGGCTATGTGAAAAATGTGTGGGAAGAAATAGGCTACTGGCGTAACAAAATGCTGCTCGAATTTGAAATGTCCGAGCAGAAAACTAAACTGGAACTAAAATCGGAAAAGAATGATTTCTTTACTTTTAGCGAGGGTGGTGGTGAATTTGTTGTTCAGTTAAAGTCGGTAAGTGTAAACGAAATCGACATTGTTTACAATAACAAACTGATAAAAGCATTTATTTCGGAGGATGAAAAAGGAATCTCTTCCGTTAGTGTAAACGGCTATACCATTGGCATTGAGCGTACCGACATTATTAACAACAAAAAAGTTTATTCTTCTTCCGAAAGCGACAGTTCGGGAGGAAACCTTTTTTCGCCCATGCCCGGCAAGGTTATTAAAGTAAATGTAAAGGAAGGTGACGAAGTAAAACGCGGAACTATTCTTTTGGTTGTGGAAGCCATGAAGATGGAAAACAACATAGTTTCGGTTG
>JAOZOL010000486.1 GCA_029933295.1 Desulfobacterales bacterium
AAATAAGGTCATATGACCATAGGAGGTTGTAGAGCCTTGTTGTAAAAGGTTTTTTAAGGCATAATCACATAGATCATTTGTAGTAAATATGAAGGATATGATTCATTATAAGCATCATATCCTTCATGATCTACGTGAATCAGGTTATTCCTTGGTGAGTTGCTCCTCAGCAGAGCTCACCTCCTCTTCACCTGATGGTTTAAATGTAATGGATTTTGTACTAAAGTCAAGTGTTTTGTTTTTGTTCTTTGAAATTGATTTTCTGGTTTTATCAGGTAAAAGATCTACATATTGCATAACAACCTTTTTTGATAGACGTATCATTTGTGAGATTTGATCAGTATTAGTAATACCATGTTTCCATAGAATCTCAACACGATGATAATCTCGGATATATCTATCAACTGCTTCCTTACTATGTTTGGTTTTCATAGCAATCTCCGGTGTTAAGTAACCATCCAAATAGAGGGTTATTATTTCCCTTTTATGGGTTATAGCCCCGGAAAGGTCATGGATATTTCCTCTGGTAGGCAGTAATTTACCTTCATTTTGGATTTCATTGACATAGCCACTGACTACGGCATCGCAGACTCCGAGTAGCATGGAAATATCTAATTGAGTTAATAGAGCGCCCTGGTCGAATGTTTCATCAATCCAGCGTGTTAAACGTTTTTTACGAAGGGATTTAGAATCGAACCCATGTGCAATATGCTCGATGTCGGCATCTGTAATAAAAGAAAGTACAACCGGTTTTAGTCTGGTTTGTGCGATGGATTTGCCACGTTTAGGAAATTCATCTACAGGTACAGCCATATACACGAGTTGTCCATGATTAACATGGTGTTGGTCATCATCGAGCGTAGAGACCAAATAATAGTTGTCAATGAGTTTGATGATATCGCTAATAATAGCTTTTGCAGTAATAGTTCCTTTGTCATATCCATAATGATTGAGAAAACGATAAAGCAATAGTTGTTCCAGGTTTTTGTCTTTTAGGCGTCGTATTTTTTTTAACTGAATTTGTTCTTTAGTTAGTGCTTTGCTCATCTTTGGCACCTCCTGATAACGATTCATTTGCTGATTTTTTTTTAGCATCCGTTCCGGTTTTTTGTGGAGTCAATAAATCGTGTAATCGTTGATTGTCTTGTTTCTCAAAGGTTTGATAGAGCTGTATATATTCACGCACAAGACGATTAGATTTTTTGGCAATGAGTCGTATTTGTTGTGGGGAGAATTTTTGCTTATAAAGCATGGCCACTTGAGTGAAATCAGTTAGATAGCGTTTTATGGATGTTTCAGAGTGGTTGGTTTTTAGTTCAATATCGGTAAAAGTGTAGCCATTGAAGTATAGGTCGAGAATAATTGTTTTATGAGAAAGACCTGGCCCCATATCATGCTTAGTTCCGCGAGTCATAATAAAAAGCCCTTGTTGTTTAAGGTTTGCGATGTCTCTTTTAATGGTTGATGGGCTGGTTGTTAAAAGCATGGCAAGGTCTTCGTATGAGAGCAAAGCCTCTTGGTCATATGCTTGTCTGGTCATTCTCATCAGGCGGTGCCTTCTAAGACCTGCAAGCCCATATTCGGCAAGCGCTTCAAGATCGGTATTGAGATTGATTAGGTTAAGCTTGGTCGTGATTTTTCGGGTGAGGCAGATATGTTTTCCCGCCGGCTCTTCAGCTGCGACGGCTTCATAGGCAACCTCTCCATCGGAAAGTTCAATGTTGGAATGTTCATTAAAGTAAATGGTGAACTGTTGATAAAAAGCTTCGGCAATAATAGGAGTAAGGTTAAAATCGGAAGACAGTTTTTGGATTATGGCATTACGTGCATTCTTTGACATCAGTCTTTTAATGCCGTAATCGTTTGAAACAGAGTTCATAGGAAACCTCCAAGTTGGTTTTTGGTTTTAAGGTAACTCCTATGGTCATATGATACGAACTTTAAATAA
>JAOZOL010000112.1 GCA_029933295.1 Desulfobacterales bacterium
GTCAAGGATGAAATGACGTAAGATTGCGCCGTAATTTTTTGTGCCCGCAAGGCGCGGCTTGGGGAGCATAGCGGGCTACGCGACTCAAGTCGTAACGACGCAGGCGCAAAAAAGGACAAGCAATATGCGTCAGTTCAGAGTTGACGAGACATCAAGATTATTCTTCAAAAACACCCAGCTTAAGTGGTAGCCACCAGGTAAACCCAAAAACCATTGTTTTGACAAATATTTTTTCCGGAGTTAAGCCTTTTTCTTTTCCTATGGGCAGTGACATGGCAAGTTCCAGGGGATGCAGGATTCCCCAGCCCAGCATTACACACCACCAGAGGATTGTAAGAGTTCCGCTTTCAAACGGAAAAAATATTCCATAAAAAATAAACAGCCAGCCTGCGACACTTCCCGCCATCATGATTTTCCAGAATTTTTGCATGTTTTTTCTTCCCCCCTTGTTAATGAATTAATTGTGATGGATAGACAAAATTGGAGATGCAGCGCGTGTAAGCGTTTAACCTGCATTTCTCACGCCGAGTTTGCTGCAACGTCGCAGATGCGGCGTATCTTTTCAGGTAACCGTAAACTGGCAACCGTCAACCCGATAAGCATGCCTCAACAACATGCCAGTTTTGCTCAGTATATCAAGAGGATAGCATCAAGCCAGAAAGTTGAGTTAATATCTGTAATGCTCCGGTTTATACGGCCCTTCCACCGGAACTCCGAGATAATCCGCCTGCTCCTGGGTTAGTTTGGTCATTTTGACTCCAAGTCTTCCCAGATGAAGTCTTGCCACCTCTTCATCAAGTTTTTTAGGTAGTGTATATACTTGTTTTTCATGTTTTTTGCCTGCCAGTTCGATTTGTGCAAGAACCTGGTTGGTGAAGCTGTTGCTCATGACAAAGCTGGGATGGCCGGTGGCGCATCCGAGATTGACCAGGCGGCCTTCGGCAAGAACAATGATCGACCGGCCGGACTTCAATGTCCACTTGTCCACCTGGGGTTTGATGTTCATCATCGTGCAATCCGGTGAGTTGAGCAGGTAGGCCATCTCGATTTCATTGTCAAAATGTCCGATATTGCAGACAATGGCCTCGTCCTTCATTTGTTCCATATGGGCACCGGTAATCACATGATAACATCCGGTGGCTGTGACGAAAATATCGCCGGTTTTAACCGCATCTTCGATGGTCAACACTTCATAACCTTCCATTGCAGCCTGAAGGGCACAAATGGGATCAACTTCTGTAATCAGAACACGTGCGCCGTAACCTCTCATGGAGGCAGCACAGCCTTTGCCGACATCGCCATAGCCGCATATCACAACGATTTTTCCCGCAAGCATGACGTCCGTAGCCCGTTTTATACCATCGGCCAAAGACTCCTGACAGCCATAGAGGTTGTCAAATTTTGATTTTGTCACCGAATCATTCACGTTAATGGCAGGAAAAAGAAGTTCTTTGTTTTTTGCCAGATGATACAGCCGGTGGACACCGGTGGTGGTTTCTTCGGAAACGCCCCTGATTTTTTCAGCAACTTTATGCCAATGTTGCGGATCTCTTTCGTAAGATGCCTTCAAGCGATCCATCAGACATTTCATATCCGGGCTGTCATATGTTTTTTCAAACAGGGACGGATCTTTCTCCACCTTAACCCCCTGATGAACAAACAAAGTTGCATCTCCGCCGTCATCAACGATCAGGTCCGGCCCGCTGCCGTCCGGCCAGGTCAGCGCCATTTCCGTGCACCACCAGAAGTCTTCAAGGGTTTCTCCCTTCCAGGCAAAAACAGCCCCAGACCCCTTATCCGCGATGGCTGCCGCCGCATGGTCCTGGGTTGAGAAAATATTACATGTGGCCCACCGAAGATCAGCCCCCAATTCTTTTAATGTATCAATCAGCATGGCCGTTTGTATGGTCATGTGGAGACTGCCCATGATCTTCATGCCAGCCAGCGGTTTTTCCCTGCCGTATTTTTTCCGGGTTGCCATGAGACCCGGCATTTCATTTTCCGAAAGCTGCATATCTTTGTGGCCAAGTTCGGCCAGTGATAGATCGGCAATTTTGTGTTTTAACGACAGATCCAGTTCGGAAACCCCCGCAAACGTATCTTCTTTATAATTCATTGTTTTTTCCTCGCTATTGTTAAGTTTAAATTAATCGACTGCTTTAAATGAAATGTTTTTATTTCACGTTTTTTAAAACCGCTGTTGTTTAAAATAGTTCGGATCTCTTCTTTTGAAAACCCAAGCCATCTGTCACCGTATTTTTTCCGCATCTCTTCATTGGTATGCTTTTCAAAATCAGCAATAACAAAAATACCGTCTTTTTTTAAAATTCGAAAAACCTCCAACGCCACTTTTTCAGGATCAGCCAGGTGGTGCATGACCATGGATATAACGGCAAGATCAGCCTCACTGTCTCCCATGGGAAGATGTTCAAGCTCACCCAGGCGCAGTTCAATATTCCGATTGTTATCGGAAAACAGCTTTTGCGCCTGATCCAGCATTTTACGGGAGCTGTCTATCCCAACCACAAATTCGGCTTTTTTTTCCAGCCTTAAAAGCAGTTCCCCTGTTCCACAGCCAAGATCCACAGCATAACGACATGCATCAATACAGTCAAAAATTGTCTGGTTAAGATCAAAATCGCCAAGAACCTTTTGTTGCAGATAGTTCCATTCAGATGCAATGGCATTAAAAAAGTTTGTTGATTTAATGCGGCGTTCTTTCACAAGCACGGCTGCCTTTTCAAGATCTCTGGCAAGCACATCTTCTGATTGAAAAAGAAATCTGATACACTCGACAAACCGACCGGCATCACCGTCTGCAACTGCGGAATAAAACGCCCATGCTCCGTCCCTTCTGCAGTTAAGAATTCCTGAATCTGTCATTACCTTGAGATGTCTGGATATTCTTGACTGTCCCATATCCATGAGGGTCACAATTTCATTCACGCTCAATTCATGATGATGTAGAATGTTGATCAGCCGCAGGCGTGTCTCATCAGCCATCGCTTTAAAATATGCCAGACAAATCATATTACAATTCCTGTATATCAAGATATATTGATATAATAATATGCTTTTTTCCTTCCATGTCAAGTCAAATTTAACGGCATCGTAGAAAAAAAAATTGGAAAAAAACTAACGTTTAAAGAAAAAATATGGTATATTATTTTTATAGACGAATCGCTTCATGCTCAATTCAAAAATCCGATTTTTGCACCAGCGAGCCGGTAATACTTCATCTCAATTGAAATTACATCTCATTTTCACTTTGAATTTCTCCTGTCTAAAGGTTTTTACAATGCGTAAACACCACCCATAATTATTTTAATCATCGAAAGGAGGGATCTCATGAAACAGCAACTTATCAATTATGAAACAATATTAAGCATCACCAAGGCAATTTCTCATTCCAGGGACCCGGAAGAGATTGCACTCATGACGACGGAAAGCATTAAAACCGCCATGGAGGTCAAAGGATGTTCCTTGTTTCTCTTTAATCGTAAAACCAATGAATTGGAGTTGGCCGCCTCATTCGGGTTGAGTGATGAATATATTAATAAAGGGCCTGTCAGCGCATTAAAATCAATCGCCCAGTCACTGAAGGAGGGACCAGTTGCGATTTATGATGTTATGGATGATCCGAGAATTCAATATCCCGATGAAGCACAAAAAGAAGGAATTGTCTCTATCCTGTCAGTGCCTGTCGTGGTCGGTGGTAATTTGATCGGGGCCATGCGTGTCTATACGTCTGAAGCATGGGAATTTACTCTGTGGGATGTCAATTTTGTCCAGGCTCTGGCCCAGATTGCCGGGGCAGCTATTAATATGGCCAGATATATCAAAGGATTAAAAAGCAGCATCGATGTTTTAAAAACAATGAAAGAGGTTCAGACCCAAAAAACCACAAGAAGAACGCCATACGAGGGTGTTCCCGTCAGTGTTGCTTCAAACAAAATTGGCAAAAAAGGTAAAAAGAAATAATTTTGAGCCCCGTGCGGTGCCCAACAAAGCTTACCTGGCCATGACGGAACAGTGAATGATTATTGACCACAGCTTCAGGGATTTAATGGCTTGATATCATTCCTGGCCGGATGGTCAGGGGTATAAAAAATGGGTTAATCCGTGCCGATGGTACTCATAAACGCCCAGCCCTTTTGGGGCACACCAGCAATGACGCCTTCGATGTTTGTATATCCAAACCACTTTTCAACGGTAATCAGTTTGGCCGTCTGATCTTTTTTAAACACATTGATATCAAAGGAAAGTTTCCCATCAGCGGTTTTCACTGAGATGCTGACCGGATATTTTTTTTTTGTCCGTTTGCTTTGCCACCATTGTTTAACAGTATAATCAAAGGATGTTAATTTATAATTGTCGCCCTTCGGCGGTAGTACCATAATATAATTCCCCGGTAAACCTGGCTCTTCCTTAAAGGGCGGGGTTATGGCATTGATGATGACATCATAACCGGAGTCCAGGAGAGCAACAATAAAATCTCCGTTTTCAAACACCTCGTCGCCCCAGAAATGCTGAAAGTGCCCGTTACCGGTGGTATTTATTTTATATACGCTATTAATTTCCGCCTCCACCCGAACACGGGGGAGCATATACCAGTCAAACAATTTATCTTTTTGGTGCCAATCAAATATCTGATCGAGCCAGAGCATCTCTTTTTCCGGAAACAGTTTCATTTTTATGTGAAATTTTGAAAAATCCGCATTCACATCAATCGTGTTGTTTTCTTTATTATATTTAATCGTGCTTTTTTTGAATTTTTGATTCAGAGCGGTGTTATCATGCTTGACCTGTTCAAATGGAGGTATAAAAATGTCACTTTCATACATATACTCTTCGGTTGAAGTGTCGAGCCAGAAAATATGCCCTAAATTACCCTTAAAAAAATACAATACCCCTGAAACAAAGAACATGCCCACATATAACGATTCTTTTTTACCCGGCAAATCTAATCTCGTATGAATCGCCCATGTTTCAAGATCCTTATCATGCTTGCCAGACGGGCAACAAATTTTGTTATCTGCGTAAACAAGTTGAATGCCAGCAAGATTAACGGTTATTATGACCAACAGGCATCTGACAAACAATCCCCAAGCCTCAAAGCAGCAGATTTTTTTCTTCATAATCGCCATTTTCCAGTTTAACGTGAAATAAATTACGCATTGTCATATCAATTACAAAATTGAGTGTCAAACTGTGATATGTCTTTAATCAGGGTAACCGCATTTGGATTTGTGGAATCGTAAAAATCGAATTTGTTCTTTTTGTATAATTTTTTTCAATCAGCTCATTTTTAAATGGAAAATACCCGTGCACGGTGACTTTATTCTTAATCTGTTTTTCCTTGAAAAAAGAGACTGGTTTACATATGATACAAATGTAAAAAATTATCAACAAGCTTGATTATGAATATCTTGGAAAATGAAAACAGAACAATGGCGTAAAAGATTTTTAATCGACAGTAAAGGACTAAAATGAAAAATCAAAAACTGCCGGTATCTTCAGAAAATGTCATCACCCCATTACAGAAACGGTGCCGTGAGCTTTTATCTTTATCCATACGAATTGGTGCCATATTGTTTATTTTCAGCGTTTTTTCCGGATGCAGCGTAAATAGACTGGCTGTCGGCCAGATGGGCGGCCTGATGAAAGACGGTTTTCCCGCATATATGAAAGAAACCGATCCCGAGCTTGTCCGTGATGCCATGCCCGCAAACCTTAAACTGATTGAATCCTTGCTGGAAATTGATCCTGACAACCAGACTCTTTTGATGCTTGCCTGCCAGGGGTTTTCCGCCTATGCATTTATGTTTATTGAGGAAAATGATCCAACGCGGGCTAAAAAACTTTACCAGCGGGCTAAAAAATATGGGTTTGCCATGTTGAAACAGCGTGGTCTGATTCCGGATAATATATATGACCTGGATGCATGGGATAAAATTCTCTCCCATGCAGGCAAAGACGATGTGCCAGCCATTTTCTGGACGGCCTTTGCCTGGGGTGGAAAAATCCAATTGGATCGCGAATCCCCATTTTCCATAGCGGATATTCCGTTCGTTATTCGTCTTGCCGAGCAGACTGCCACTCTGGACCCGGCATACTGGTTTGCAGGGCCGGATACATTTTTAGGTTTTTATCACGGAAACGTTCCAAAGCCCATTGGCGGAAAACCTGAGCTGTCGAAACAGCATTTTGAAAAAGCACTTAAACTTACCGGGAGAAATTTTTTAATGGTGCAGGTTCTTTATGCCCGATCCTATGCAATACAGGTACAAGACCGTAACCTTTATAATGCGCTGCTTTCTGAGGTAATTGATTCCAGCAAGGATGTATTGCCCAAAGCCGCACTTTCCAATGCCATCGCACGTCAAAAGGCAAAACAGCTGATGAAGCAATCTGATGACTTTTTTTAGGGGGAATTTGAATGATTTTGTTTAAACGTACAAACACCGCCGGAATGATACTGTTTTTTGCTGTATTTTTGTTTATAATATTTCACCCGGACACGGCTCTGACAGACGATTCTAACTGCAAACAAATAAAGATCAAAGTCGCCCATATCGCGCCGGAAGGCTCCACATGGGACAGAATTCTTAAAGAATTCAACGAAGAATTAAAGGAAAAAACCGACAACCGTGTCAGTTTTCAAATATACTCCGGCGGAGTGGCCGGGGATGATAAGGGCGTTTTAAGCAAGGTCCGCATCGGCCAGCTTGACGGCGGGGGGTTTACCGGTGTTGGTATGGGAAAAATTCTTCCTGAGGTACGAATTTTAGACCTTCCCTTTTTTCTGACCAATGAAGGTGAATTTGAACGTGTCCGAACAGGCTTAACCCCTTATTTTAAAAAAGCGTTTGCCAAAAAAGGATTTATCCTTGTCGGTTGGATGGATGTCGGTTTTCTTCATTTTTACAGCGCAAAACCGATTCATAATCTAAAAGAGCTTCAACGGACAAAAGTCTGGACATGGGAAGGCGATTTTTTGTCACGGGTATGTTTGGAGGAAATCGGTGTCACACCGGTGCCGCTGTCCATTGTCGATGTCATGATGGGGCTTAACACCGGTATGATAGATACCGTATTCACCCCCCCCATGGGGGCTGTATCGTTTCAGTGGTATGTCCGGACCAAGTATCAGACCTCAACCCCGATGGGGTTTATAACAACGGCGCTTCTTGTTAGAAAAAAAAAGTTTGAGAAAATTTCGGCAGATGACCAGAAGACGTTGCTGGCACTGTTTGAAAAACACTTTAAAGAATTAAGTCAGCTGATACGAAAGCAGAATATTGAGGCCACGGAGGTAATGAAAAAACGGGGTGTTCAGCCAGTTATGTGGCCCCAGGCGGACATCGATGAACTGAGGACTTCATCCGAACGTGTAATGAAAAATCTCATCGGAAAACTGTATCCCCGGAGTCTTTTGGATGAAGCGTTTCGGCTTAGAGATAGCGTTCCGAGTAATTTAATTTCTGAAAAATAAGACGACAGTACTCTCATCCTCTGTCTAATCCAAGGTTTATTTTATAAACGGGTCTCTTAAGTGCTGAGTAGCCTGATACAGTAACCGCATGTCCTTTCTTGAGCTCTGCTATTTGCGTGCCTGTCAGTTGAAA
>JAOZOL010000487.1 GCA_029933295.1 Desulfobacterales bacterium
TAGTTCTTGAATCATTTCATTTAATCTGTCAACTATGATTTAATTCAAGATGTGACACTAATCTTTCGGCTGGGCTGGGTCATAACTATCCGGAATCCGATATAATTTCCCTTAAAATCCTGATTGACGCCGGCCCGATAGGTGCAGCGCAATTCATGGGGGGAGTTGCTCCAGCTTCCTCCGCGAATCACTCTTTTGGTTCCGCCGTCGGTGATCACCGGGTTTTTGTATTTATGAGATTTGTAGGCAGTCTCGCTGTAAATATCATGGCACCATTCATATACATTGCCGCTCATGTCATACAGCCCGAGTTTATTTTTAAGCTTTTCGCCCACCGGTTTGGATGTCATACCGCTGTTTGCGGAATACCATGCCAGGGCTTTCAAATTTTTACCCCCTGAATATTTCTCAAATTTTCCGCAGCTCCGCGCTGCATATTCCCATTCAGCCTCCGTCGGAAGCCTGAAATGGTACTTGTTTTTATTCAATGAGATGAGTTTTTGAATAAATTCCTGTGTTTCATTCCATGATATCTGTTCCACCGGATAATCCGGGCCCATTTTAAACCAGGACGGATTATGGGGCCGGACTTTTTTCCAGAATGTACTGGACATCACTTTTTTCCAATTACTCTGGGTAATTAGAAATTTACCCATCCAAAAACCGTCAATATAAACATTATGTGTCGGAAATTCGTCCTTTTTACCTTCCCCGTCCCAGGCTCCGGACCCCATCTGAAAGCTGCCCGAAGACACCCAGACAAATTTCATGCCGGTCACAGGTTCCACCCAGGTGTCGCCGATTTGATGCATTTCCGACGGCGTTTTCCGGGCAGGCTGTAATTGGTCAATCTCTACATTGATAAAATTATCAGGTTTATTCTCAATGGGTTCTCTGGATTTGCGTTGAGATCCGGATTTATTTTTAAATGATTTGCCGGGTCTGCTGTCAGACCTGGATTTGTCATTTGATTTGTCGGTGGATAATGACGGATCATCAATGATCAGTTGTCTGTTTTTATGCTGATGTTCAGCCCCTTTTAAGGTTTTTAAGATTTCCCTGAAATTGTCAGGCCGGTGTGCTGGATCGAATTTAAGACATTTTTCAATGATGCGTCGCATGTCGCGAGGGATATCCCCCCGCTTGAATAAAAGTCCTTTTTCTTTGATCAGGCGGGTTCTTTCCGTAAAATCTTTTTTTTCATAGGGGAGCGAGCCCTGGAGGATAAAATAACAGACAAATCCATAGGCGTATATCAGGCTTGAGATATTTGCCGCTTCGCTGTTGATGATCAGCTCCGGAGCCGACCAGTTTGGTGTAAATTGCGCGTTTCCGGCAGTTGAAACACTGCTTAACCGTTGAAGGCCGCCAAGATCTCCGATTAATAACTGACCGCTTTTATTGATTAAAAGGTTAGACGGTTTTAAATCTTTTACAATAAAGGCATCTTTTGTTCTATCGGAGAGGCGGTTTAAAATTTCCGCCAGTTCCCGCATTAACTGTTTTGCCTGCGGGGGGGAGAGCGGGTAGTTGTCTAAAACAAAATCAGACAGATTCTCAGGACAGTATTCCATCAAGATGATGAGATAGGCTTTTGCTTCCTGTTTGGATATCCGCTTGTCCACAAGATGAAAATCGTGGATTTCAATAACGCCGGAACCTTTTATTTTTCCATAATATTCCTGAACCGCATAAAAATCATGGGATATTTTAGAATCCAGTTCTTTTTTAGTCCGATATGACAGGGACCGTTCAACCATAATCGGAACAACTTTTACGGCCCTTTCCTTTAAGTTGTCTTTGACATGAAAAACGGATCCGTAAACGCCCTCACCGATTTTATTCAACACATCATATGTGGGAAGACATTTTTTAATGATTTCTTCCATTAAAATTTCTCCGTATGTATCTAAGCCTTTTCCGGCGGATCAGCAGACGGA
>JAOZOL010000488.1 GCA_029933295.1 Desulfobacterales bacterium
GAGCGGGATCAGGGAAAAGTTTACATTCCGTCAATAACTTCCAGTGCCATTGCGGGTTTTAGCGTTGAAGAGATTCTGCGGGTTCTGGGTGGTTCAGTTGCGCCTCTGATTGAGGTTATCGCCAATGGCACTATCAAGGGGGTCGTGGGCATTGTTGGCTGTAACAATGTGAAGGTGAAACAGGATCTCTACCACAAGGAGCTGACAAAGCATCTGATTGAGAAAGATATCCTTGTTGTTGGAACCGGTTGCTGGGCCATCGGTGCAGCCAAAGCCGGATTGATGAATCTGGATGCTCAGAGTATGGCGGGCGATGGTTTGAAGGCTGTCTGTCAACAGCTTGGGATTCCGCCTGTATTAAACATGGGGTCTTGTGTTGATTGTTCCCGAATACTAGTTCTTGCAGGGGCATTGGCAGAGCATCTGGATGTTGATATCTGTGATTTACCGTTGGTTGGTTCGGCCCCTGAATGGATGACGGAGAAGGCCGTTGCTATCGGGACCTATTTTGTCAGCTCGGGGATTCCGACACATCTGTGGCCTGCCCCACCGATTCTTGGTGGCCCTGAAGTCACAAAGATTCTGACAGAGGATATCAAGGATCTGCTGGGCGGATATTTCTTTATCGAGGAAGGGCCCAAAGAGACTGCTGATCGCATGGAGAAGATTATCCTCGAAAAACGTAGTGCATTGGGGATTTGATATGGATGAGAAGAATGAAGGCTTTAGAATCGTTATCACCGGTAAAGGTGGTGTTGGCAAGACAACTTTAACCTCGTGTCTTGCCCGTTATCTGGCGAAGGGGGAAACGAATGTTCTTGCGGTTGATGAAGATCCGCAGATGAATCTTCCTTATGCCCTTGGACTACCGGTTGAAGAGGCTGCCAAAATTATCCCGCTCAACCGTAATCTTGATTATATCGAAGAAAAAACCGGGGTTCGCCCCGGTAAATCTTGGGGAAAAATGTTTCGACTGGGGCCACGGGTTGAGGATGTCATTGGGCGTTTTGGTGTCAAGGTAACGGAACGTCTCAGCCTGCTGGTCATGGGGACAGTTGTTCAGGCTGCAGCAGGGTGTTTATGTGCAGAAAATGTCCTGCTCGATTCGGTGATCCGTCACTTATCTCTGCGTAAAAATGAAGCAATTTTGCTTGACACGCAGGCGGGGGTTGAACACTTTGGCCGGGCACTGGTGAAGGGATTTTCTCAGTGTCTTGTTGTTGCTGACGGAACCTTCAACGCCTTATCGGTCGCACGCCATTCGGCAGAGTTGGCCCGGGAGATTGGTATTCCCTATGTCCATCTGGTGATTAACCGGGTTGGAGCAGGGGGAGAAGAAAAACTGAAGCGTTTTGATGCCATGATGCAGACGGATACCGGAGAGCTCTTCGACCGGATTATTGTTCTCGATGCCGAAGCACGATTTGAAGATCTTGAGCCCAATGTGACCAGAATTCTTGATGACCCCGAGAGTGGGTACAGCAAAGGAATTGCCGCTCTGGCTGCAACTCTTCTGGAGTTTGAAATGAAAGCCCCCGATGTGACACAGGGAAGGAGTGCGTCATGAAAAAAATATTTGTTGAGTATGAAAATTGCGTCGCCTGTAAGGCTTGCGAAATAGCTTGTGCCATCGAACACCACCCTTCCCATGATCTATTCGGGCTGCTCGGAGATAAGAAAACCCAGGTCAACGTTCGGGTTCTTGCTGTAGAGCACGAAGCCTTTCCTGTCTCATGCCGCCATTGTGAACCGGCCTGGTGTATGGATGCCTGTCCATCGGGAGCCATCAGTCGCGATGAAGAAACGGGTGCTGTTATTCTTGACCCCGATCTGTGTAAGGCATGTGCCATGTGCGCCATGGTTTGTCCTTTTGATGCAATTTCATTTAAAGAAACGCATCGGGCCAAATATGGTCGGGATGTTGCGTACAAGTGCGAT
>JAOZOL010000113.1 GCA_029933295.1 Desulfobacterales bacterium
CTATGTACGTCAACAAAACGGTCGTGATTCTTAGCGGTTTCGGCCTAATTTTTCATGGGCTGACACCCATTCAAGTGAAGATACAGCAGCCCCGAGTGAAATTTCACCCGCTGCCGCAACAGCGGCAACGATCTCGGCAAATTTGAGGGCTTTTCCCTGTCCATAGCATCCGAGGATTTCAAGACATTCCTTTTGCGTGGGGAGTGCTGTGCCGCCACCGTATGTCCCGACGATCAGCGAAGGAAGCGTCAGCGAGGCGTAAAGATCACCTTCCGGTGTTGTTTCCATATGAACCATGCCGGTTGAGGATTCCACCACGTTGGCCACATCCTGCCCGGTGGCGATGAACATGGCGGCAAGGGCGTTTGCACTTTGAACTCCGTTGCTGCTTCCACCTGCCATGAAAGTGCCGAGGCTCGAGACCTTCATGTAATATTCACAAGCCTCAGGATCAACTCTCAAGTGTTCAATCAGCAGATCCCGTTTGAGGGTGACTTCAGCGGTCACACGCTTGCCCCTTGTGTACAGTGTATTGATTGTGGAAGTCTTCTTGTCGGTGGTCATATTACCATCCATGTAGTGGCGGCTGATTCCTTTGAAATGGTCCAGTATCCAGTTACAGGCGGCAAAAGTGGCGGCAGTGACCATGTTCTGCCCCGCAGCATCTCCGGTGGTGTAGTTAAAACGGAGGTAGACAAGTTTGCTGGTAAGAAATTTCTGTATGCCGATAAGTTTTGCAACGTTTGAGGTGGCCTCAGCCTGTTTACGGAGCTCCTCAATATTCTCGTCTATCCATCGGGCAAAGGCCATTGCTTTGCGGGCAGAGTCAAAGCTGAAGACCGGTGCACGCTGCATCATATCGTCTGATATGGTTGTTGTTATGCCGCCGCACAGGTTTATCATTTTTATGCCCCGATTGTATGAGGCCACAAGTGTTCCTTCCGTCGTGGCAAGGGGGATTAAGAATTCCCCATCGGCATGTTCGCCATTTACTTTTAAAGGACCTGCAAACCCGATGGGTACCTGGGCCACACCGGTGAAATTTTCGATATTTCCCTGAGTGACTTTTGGGTCGAATGAATATTTATTAATATGCTCGATCGTTACGCCGGAGTAGTTTCCAACGAATTCTTGTCGCTGCTGGATGATTTCGGGTTCATAGTTGTGGTTCCTGTCATGTGGAATACCTGTTTTTACTCTGTCTTTGTCGGTAATGGTATCTGTAACCTCAAAATTCAGGGGGCCGAATGGTTCGGTTTGAAAGGCAAAATTTAAGCAATGTTCTTTGTCTTTTTCCAGGGCATCGGTTTGCACATGGATGTCAACGGTCTGGCCGAGAAGAAACTGGATTGCGTTATTTTCATTAACTTCCGAAGCCTTAACCGGCTGACCTTCCACTGTGGCAATGATTTTATCTAAAGGCATTTCATTGCCGTTTATTGCAACTGTGGTCATGCCGGTCAGTGTGGCATTTCCCAGCGGGTTTGTAAGGCAGAAGTGTACTCCCTCCCGGGTATTTGAAAGGCTTCCGGTTGCATAAAGTTTTTTAAGGATTATAGACGGTATTTCCATAATTTTTCTCCTAAAAAAAATTTGAAATTTTAAAAAGGGTTAATATTTCCCTGAAAGGGAGTTTCCCCCTATGAGAACAAAATGTCCGGTACTCTGTGCCCCTGAACCTCGATTTCGTAAATCGTATGCCTTTAAAACTGTATATACTGTTGCCGTATTCATAAAGAAAACGGACCAGTTTTTTGGGTATACCGGCTTCATAGTAGCTGTTCGTATCGCTTACGGCAAAGGCGGAGAGGCCGAGGTGAATCTGTTTGATCCCTTCTTGTTTAAAGATGTCCATGGCGTGAATCATGATTGTGTAAAAGATACCCTGCTTGAACGCCCGGCTGAATCGGGAGATATTGGGAACATAGCTGATAATTTTACCGTTTGAATAGACCGGGTCGAAGAATATAAGTCCGATGAGTTCATCTCCCTGGTAGGCAAAAAATTTTCTCGTTCCTTCCTCATAATTCATATTTATGGGTCTGATCAGAAATTTGATTTCTCTGTGTTTGACTTTCCTCGTCTTTCTCCATTCCAGTGAAAGTCGGTTGTATCTTTTTTCATCATATTTTTCATGGATGGATATATTGTTTTTTATGGAATGGTTGAGTGATGTCCTCAGGATCTGTTTTTTTTTACCTTTGAGATCCCAATTTTTTAAATCGATGATCGATTCAATACCGAATTGTGTCGCATAAAATCCGAACTCATCATACAGGAGTTTTGCGACGGGTTCAGATACCTGGGCAAATCCGGCAGGCGGTCCTTTTTGCAGAAATTTTTCTATGAGTGTTTTTTGATCTTTTACGTGACACACAGGGTCTGATAATACGCCCCGCCTGCCCCATTTTTGTTCATATGCAATATAGCCTTTACCGGGCATATCAAAGTATTGCATTCCCGGCTGAAGGGCCGAAAAAGACATGCTGTGGCTGCCGTATTCTTTAAGATACGACATCCTCTCTTCAAAACTGAACCTGTGTGTGGCTTCGGGCATAGGGCTTGTTACCAATGTTTGTGTGCGATGATGTTATATAATTATTACTATTTTTGCCCCAGGATCGAATAGTAACGATCATCAAAAAGCATTCTGAAATATTTCACTTTTTTTATTTTCAGGCCCAGTTCCCGCATGTATTTTTGATAGTCATATACTGGATGGAGCGCATTTTTTGCAGCAATTACGAAAAACAGATCCGCCATACGCCAGTAGAGTATTTGAAAAAATTTTGCAATCAGGTTCCCTTTGGGAAGCGAGAAGTCGCCCACTACAACAAATCCATCCTTTTTTGCGAGTTTTGTCAGAAGGCTGAGTACCTGTATCATCATTTTTTCTGGAAATACATTAAGGAAGAAGTTCGCAAATACCATGTCGTACTTGGAAAATTCGTCTATCTCAAGGATATTTTGATGAAGCTGTCTGATGGGGTGCTTGAATGTTTTTTTTTCGATTCCTTTATTGAATCTTTTCAGCATTGTTGCCGACAAATCGACGACCGTGACCTTTGCCCCCCGCTGGGCCGCTGCGATTGCATCAATGCCGTGGCCGACTCCGGCAAACAGGACATTGCTGTCGGGTTTGATCTTGTCAAGCATCGCGGTCTTGCATTTGTCTATTTGATTGAAACTGTAAATAACAGACATAAGGTCGTAAAAAGGACCGACGATTGAGTATCTATCTTTCATAATCAGCTCTCCGGGAAAATTGTTTTTGTGGTGAAATAAACAAGTTGTATGGTTATGGCAAATTTTAATAAATACCGGTAACTGAAATTATGCCGGGTTTTTGCTAGTGAAAACCTAGTGTCTTTATTTTACCGGTGTACCCGAAGGCAAGGGGTTGTCAAGAGTCACAACTGAGCAGGCATCATCTGTTACAGCAGCCAGCAGCATTCCCTCGGAACGAACCCCCATTAGTTTGGCGGGTTTTAAATTAGCGAGAACAATGATTTTTTTACCGGTTATTTCCTCGGGGGTGTAGCTTTTGGCAATTCCCGCAACAATCGTTCTTTTTTCCCCCCCAAGATTAACTTCCAGCTTAAGCAGTTTGTTTGCTTTTGGTATCTTTTCGGCATGAATAACAGTGGCTACACGCAGATCTAATTTCAGCACTTCTTCAAAAGAAATTTCAGGCTTTAGGCCAAGAGATGGTTTAGGGACTTTTTGTTTTTGTTCTGTGCCCGAGCTTTTTTTCTGATTTAATTTTTTAGGATCAATTCGGGGAAACAGGGTCACCGGTTTTGGAAGGTTTTCTCCAGGGCTGATGGCTCCCCAGCGTTTAATTTCTTCAAGGGTAAAAAATGTTTTATCTTTTTGTCCGAGATGGCTGTTCATTGTGTGTGATGTTTCAGGCATGATCGGGTAAATCAGCCCGGCAATAACCCGTAATCCTTCTAATAGATTGTAAATAACCGCCCCAAGCCGATCTTTCTCATTTTCATTTTTTGCAAGTTCCCATGGCGCCGTTGAAACCACATATTTATTCATTTTTGAAATAAGCGCCCATATAGCATGTATTGCTTTATGGAAGGCAAAGTCTTCCATTGCCTGTTTAAATTCATCTATTGTGCTATATGCGTCATCCATTAAATCTGCTTTTTGTCCATTCCGAATTTCTGCGGCGACTGACGGTACCTGTCCGTTAAAATACTTGTGGAACATGGCAAGCACTCGTGAAAAAAGATTTCCCAGATCATTGGCCAGATCTGAATTAATTCGTTCAATTAAAGTAGTTTCTGAAAAACTTGAATCCAGACCGAACACCATCTCACGCATGAGAAAAAACCGGATGGCGTCGGTACCGTAAGTTGATAACAGATAGCCGGGGTCGACAACGTTCCCGAGGGATTTGGACATTTTGGTTTCATCGATATTCCAATATCCATGCACATGTAGATGTTTGTAAATGTCAATCCCGGCGGCTTTTAACATAATGGGCCAGTAAATGCCGTGGGGCTTTAGAATATCCTTTGCCACAATGTGCTGTGCAGCGGGCCAGAATTTTTTAAACTTTTCATGGTCCGGATAGCCCAGAGCGGAAATATAATTTATAAGTGCGTCAAACCATACATAGGTGACATAGTTTTCATCAAAGGGCAGGGTGATTCCCCATTCAAGGCGTGATTTTGGCCGGGATATACATAAGTCTTCCAGGGGTTCCCGCAGGAAAGCAAGGGCCTCGTTACGGTATCTTTCAGGCTGAATGAAGTCGGGATTTTTCTTTATATGATCGATCAGCCAGGCCTGATAACGGCTCATTTTAAAAAAATAATTGGATTCTTTGATGATTTCCGGTTTTGTTCCATGATCCGGACATTTGCCGTCTACCAATTCCCGCTCAGTGTAAAACCGTTCACATCCAAAACAATAAAGGCCTTCGTACTCACTGAAATAAATATCCCCGGCGTCAAATATTTTTTGTAATATTTGAGTGACAATTGAAATATGATCAGGATCAGTGGTTCGGATAAAATGGTCATATGAAATGTTTAATTTGGGCCAGAGATCGAAAAACAGTTTGCTGATTTGATCTGCGTATGTTTTTGGACTCACACTTTGCTGCTGGGCCGCTTTGACGATTTTATCGCCATGCTCGTCTGTGCCGGTTAAAAAAAAAGTTTCCCCGCCTGACATGGCGTGGAAGCGTTTTGCGCAATCTGCGGCAATGGTTGTATATGTATGTCCCAGATGCGGTTTTGCGTTAACATAATAAATGGGTGTAGTAATATAAAAAGGTGTTGGCATTGAGTCGGCTATTCCTTTCTTGTACTTTTTTTATTATATACATTGTTTTCAAAAGTCAGACAACACATGAGTCTTCCACAAACGCCTGATATTTTTGTCGGATTTAAGGAAAGGCCCTGCTTTTTTGCCATTCTGATCGATACCGGATTAAATTTTGTCATAAAGGATGTGCAACACAGTTCCCGACCGCATCTGCCGATGCCGCCGCACATTTTTGCCTGATTGCGGATGCCGACCTGGCGCATTTCAATTTTTATTCTGAATTTTTTGACAAGCATTTTTACCAGTTTTCGAAAATCAACCCGGCCGTCGGCAGTGAAGAAAAATGTTATTTTGCTCGCATCGAAATTGCTTTCCGTGTGGAATAAATTCATTTCAAGCCCAATTTCTTCAATGCATTGACGGCAATATTCGAATGCGTTTTGTTCAAATTCAGAATTTTTCTTAATTTGATTAAAATCTTTTTCAGTCGCCGGCCGGTATACTTTTTTTAACGGCCGCGAACGGGGTTTTTTTTCAACCTGGGCAGAAGTGATGGCCACCATGCCGAATCCGAGACCGTTTTCGGTTTCAACGATAACATGGTCGCCTGTTTTTAATACAAATGTCCCGCATTTGAAATCATATATTTTCCCTGCCGGTTTGAACCGGATACCTACAATTTTTTCCATAAACGCCATTATCCTTTGGAAAGTTTTATGACAAGTGCATCTAAAGTAAGTCTCAGATTCGCATTGGCTTTAATATCACGTTCTGCTTTTTCAATTGCCTGTAATTTTGATATCAGCAGCCCAACAGGTATTTGTTTTGAAGCTGCTTTAATTTTTTCTGATAAATCCATGTTGATTATTTTCTCAGGGCAGTCTTTGAACACTGCCAAATCCCTTAACCAGTTTTTCATTATCTCAAATGCAGTGAAAATCCAGCCTTTATTTTTTGATAATGCTTCTGCAAAGGCAAGACAAAAATTTATCGGTTGTGCAGGGAGGGTTTCCATTTCATTAATTATCCAGTTACGCCTGGAGAGCCAATTCGTTTTGGCCATTGTTTCAGCGAGGGTCATACTGCCCCCGGCCATGGATGCGATGGCGGAAGCCTGTCCACTTGCAAGACCAAAATGATTCTCTATATAGGTTTGAAGAGAGTTTCTGGAAATCGGATTAAAACGAATATGCTGGCATCTGGAAGTGATGGTGGGCAGTAAATCCGATGTCTGCAATGCGGTCAGGATAAAAACGGTATGTTCAGGCGGTTCCTCAAGTGTTTTTAGCAGTGTATTGCCGGCTTCCGCGTTTAATCTGTGCGCATCGGCAATAACAGCGATTCTGATTCTTGCCTCGTTGGGTTTTAAAGCTAATTTGCGGCAAAGCTCACGGATTTGGTCAACTTTAAGGATATCCCCGGCCGGTTTTACAATATGAATATCCGGATGATTTTTTGAAATAATTTTTTTGCAGGATCGACATCGGCCGCAGGGCTCAATGACATTATTATCCAACCTGGCAGCCGGGATGTCCTTGTCAGAGGAATTGACGGAGTGCTTTTGTAATTTAATACAATTGCACGCCATGGCGAATGCCGTGGCAGCTGTCTTTTTTCCTGTCCCTTCTAACCCTGTAAAAAGGAAGGCATGGGGAAGATTTCCGCTTAAAATTGCAGCAGTTAATAATCGGACAGGCCTTTTTTGATCAATTATGGATGCAAAACCGGGCACAAATTTTTTCGTATGATCGGCGTTATATTTTATTTACCCGTTCCCGGAGTTCTTTACCGCATTTGAAAAACGGAAGTTTTTTCGGGTTGATAAGTACTTTTTCCCCGGTTTTGGGATTCCTGCCGATATAGCTTTTATAATTTTTTACAAAAAAGCTGCAAAGGCCTCTTATTTCAATTCTTTCTGCTTTGATTAAAGCATCCGACATTGAATCAAAGAAGATTTGCACAATTTTTGCTGCTTCAGATTTAGAAATATCAGCTTCTTTTTTTAACGCTGAAATGAGCTCCAGTTTGTTCATGTTGCCTCCTCTAATTTCCTGGAAATGAAAAAGTATCTACAAAAATATTTACTAAATATAAATTTATAAAAAGTCAAGGCGTTATGTTATATATTTTATAACTTTTTAATAAATTTGGATTTGCAAGAAGTCAAAATCAGACGGCAAAGTATAAAAGTTCAAATTCAAGGCGTGCGAATCTTGTGGAATGAGGCGTACTTTTCGTACGTTGAAATGACACAAGATGAAGCACAACACAGAATTTGGATTTTTTACGAAGTCGTTTTATAA
>JAOZOL010000489.1 GCA_029933295.1 Desulfobacterales bacterium
GATGTTCGATGTTCATCGTTTTGTTTTTTTCAATCACCTTTTTCAGCCTGTTAAATGTTGCTATGGATTTTTTATGTTCCCCGAGTAACGCGAAACAGATTCCCAGTTGATTCAGGGCATGGGTATTTAACGGGTCCAGCAATAAAATTTTTTTGTACTGGGTTGTCGCCTGGGTGATTTTTCCTTTCTCCTGATAGAGGGCAGCCAGCTTTTCATGCAGGATGGTATTGTTTGGATATAATATTTCCTTTGCCGGAGGCATATTTTTCTCTGCGCTATATCGATGTTGGTTGTGTTTTAAATACCGCAACCCGGCTTTTGCCCGGATGTTTTCAGGATTTAATTGTATTGCTTTTTGAAACTGGTTTTTTGCTGATAAAAACTGATTTTTTTGTAACAGAATTTCGCCGAGTTTGACATGGGCGCTTGCATTGTCCGGGTTTATTTTAATTCCTTCGCGATAATGATAAATGGCTTCGCCAGTCATTTTTTTTAGATCCAGAACGCTGCCCAAGTTAAAATTAACGGAAGCAAAATCCTTGGCATGGTACAAATCCAGGGCCGGGTCGATTTTGAGTGCAGTGATATATTGGTCAATTGCTTTGTCGAGTTTGTTTTGCGCCACATAAATATTGCCCAGGTTATTGTATGCAGTGACATAATCCGGGTTCATCGCCAGTATTTTTTTAAAATGAAAAACAGCTTCGGGTGTTTTGTTATTTAATTGCAAAGTTGTCGCCAGGTTGTTGCGTGGCCGGATTTTATCAGGAGCTTTTTTTACGCTGTCTTTTAAAAAGGTTATTTTGTCATTAAAAATGGCATTTCGCTGATGCGTCCAGATTGAAGTCATCACCATAAATCCACATAATACGGCAATGGCAAGGTGTTTGCGGGAAAACAAGCGATCCGCAATGAGTACAAAAAAAAGTGAAACCATCATAAACGGCAGATAGGTCCGGTGTTCAAAGATGATTTCAATGCCGAAGACGGATGATTCGATGATTAAATTGCCGAAAAACCAGAGAATACAAAACGACATCAGCCGGTCTTTTTTTGCCGTTTGAATGGCCAGGCCGGTCAGGCCGATAATGGCACCCAGAGATAAAAGGGTTGTCCACGGGTCAGATAGGGCATATGAAAGTGGATAATCGTGTTCAAGGCTGAGCCGGCCCGGATTCGGCCAGAAAAACAGGCCGATATAATAGATCACCACCCTAAATTCCGTCAGCACCCGCTGGGGCAGGGTGAAATCCCGATACGCATAGGCGGCCAGCATTCTGGCAATGGGCTTTTCACCTAAGTATATCAGGGCGATACCGGCAAACAGGGCCATTGCGATGATGCCCCATACGATTTTTTTCGTGGTCCAGATATTTTTTAAATCCTGGAAAAAGAACCATTCATATAAAAGAATGAACAAAGGAAGGGCTGCTGCATTTTCTTTGCCGGCAACAGCGCACAGACCGGCGATCAGGCAGCCGGAAAATAGCAGGGCGGCCTGTATTTTTTTGGGTTTGTTTGAAGATATGGCAATCCTGCCTTTGACATACAGAAAGAGCGAGAGAATATAGAACATGGCCGCCAGGCTGGTCATCCGCTGGCAGATATAGGTTGCCGACTGAGTGTGGAGCGGATGAACCAGCCAGATCAGGGCTGCCAGCATGGCGATATGTGTCGGATGAAGGGGAAAATCAGTTTGGCGGGGTGACATCGTCAGTGTGGTATTAAAAAAGAAAAACAGAATAATGCCGGTGAACAGGTGAATGGTTACATTGACAATATGATATCCGACTACATTATAACGGCCCAGATAATAATTAACGGCAAAACTGATGTTCGGCAGCAGCCGATGGCGGGGACTTCCTTTAAATGCGGCTTCTTCAATATTGTCCCAGGTGAGTTTTGTCATGCGGACATGGGGATCATTTAAAATA
>JAOZOL010000114.1 GCA_029933295.1 Desulfobacterales bacterium
AACCGGGAACACCCGGAACTGCCGCCCCTGGTGTGGCCGGATCTGGAGAAGTTGGAGGAGAAGGAAAGGGAACTGCGGGAGAAGGGACTTCCCGCAAACCGGGCGAAACAATACCCGAAAAAGGAAAAGTAAATGAGCCAAGACAAAATTATACCCTTGAAAAACCGACAAAAGCAATCGATTTTAAGCTTGAACTCCCGTTCGGCAAAAAAATTGATACCGTTTCCAATACCGTATCCGTTGCAAGAAGAAGAGTGGCTATTCCCGCAACCTGAAGTGAATTACACAGTGGGAACGTCGACCAAAGCGCCGGAGACGCCCTCGCAAAAGGAATAAAGGGATTTTCTATGAAATCAACACAGCAGGAAAAATCGAAGCCCTTACCGAAAAAAAAGGAGGACTCATCCTTGGACAACCTTCTCTTGACGCCCTCAGAAAGAGAATCTTTGAGGAAGGACGGCAAAGAGGCATCTCTCCGAGCGCGTGGGAAGTTCAAACACCTGTTTAAACATGAAAAAAAGAGGAATAAACAATGCCCTGCATAACATTAAAAAGCGGGATAAGACTCAATCTCAAACGGGGAGCAATGCAGAACAAAGATTTCGTGAAAGCCTTACGAAGTGGGGATATCGAGGCGTAGCTGAAACCGTTTTTAGGACATGCCCGATCTCAAGAGAAAAAAAAGCAACTCAAAAGATAGCGAAAGCATTAGGGCTTGACGTTGTTTTTTTTAAATATTGTTAATACAAGACGAATAAAAACCCCTTGCAAAACCGTTTCCGTGGATATATTTACATTTTCTTGACAATGAATATTATCTGAGCATATTATTACATAGCAAGACAATCACACAACTCTTTAATCAAAAGAGGTGAATCATGGCTTTACGTGTCGCGCCGACCCCGTATTTAAAGGGTGAAGATGCAAAAAAATTTGAAAGGAAGATTGAAGAAGGCTTGAAACGACCAGCCACCGCTACACCTACGCCCAAACTTGCTAAAGCAGACAAAGTTATTGAAGAATATGCGAAGTCTCGGAAGAAATGAGTTTGAAAAAGATGGGTATCGATTAAGCCAGGTAAGGGATTATAATAATTTAAAAAATTTTGATTGTGGTGATGATGATTTAAATGAATATTTTAGAGAAGATGTAATAAAATATCATTCTGAGTTGTTATCACAAGCATATATAATTCAAAGGGTCACTGTGGGAGATGATTTCCCGGTGGCCCTTATTGATTTGTGCAATGATGCTGTCCGGCATGAAAAATTTAAAATAGAGCATCCGATTGACAAAACAACAGTGGATGACAAAACAAGAGTTTTTCCCGCAGTAAAAATAACCCGATTTGGTGTTCAGAAAGAATTTCAAGGAAACAACATTGGTTCCCATATAGTTAATATGGTTAGGGATATGTTTCTGATCGACAACAGAACAGGATGCAGGCTTGTAACAGTTGATGCGTACAACAATCCAAGAGCATTAAATTTTTACCAGAGCAATGGTTTTGATTTTTTTACAGGAAAAGACAAAGAACAGAGCACAAGGTCAATGTTTTTTGACCTGAAACGTCTACGTATTTAATTTTTGCTGAGTTGATAACTTGAAAGACATTCACCTTGCCTTGCCTTTAAAATTTTGTTACCTTTTGACCAAATAAAAAAATGTCCAGCGGAATAATCTGGGGGTATTTCTGGGGGCATTTTAAAAAATCGAAAAATATAAATATAATAATTACGGTATATTAATTCATTAATTCGAATCCCACCCTCTCCGCCACTCAATCAAAACACCTGACAGATCCAGTGTTTAAAAAGGTTGATTAAATGCATGACGAAATTTTCCAGATTTTCTTCAGGTGGTTAAAACATGGGCCACTTTCTCTTCCAAATCCTCCTTGTCAATGGGTTTGACACAATACTCGCCCGCGCCCAGGTTTAAAGACTCACGGGCGGTTTCAAGTGTGGGATAGCCGGTCAGCATAATGGCCCTCAAGTTCGGCATGATTTTTTTCATTTCTTCCAGAACTTCAACTCCACTCATTTTTTTTAGTTTAATATCTAAAATAGCAAGGTCGATTGTATTGGATCGTAAATATTCAAGGGCCGTTTCTTCTTCCGTAAAAGTAAATACCTGGTGTCCTTTTTTCTCCAGAATACGTTTAATCAAAATTGCCGCATCTAATACATCATCTAATACTAATATTTTAGCCATTCCCCGACTCCTTTTTTTTCACAGCTGACGATTGCTCAAAACATATTTTTTAAGAGATTAAATTTATATTTATTGATGTGCTACCGGAAACCGAATGATAAAAACAGTGCTCTGAGCCATATCAAAAACATTGTTTGCAACAGATGGCGGACTTTCAACTTTAATCCGCCCCCCATGATCAGTAATGATGCCGAAAGTGACCGACAAACCCAGTCCGGTCCCTTTATCCACCGGTTTGGTGGTATAAAAAGGATCGAATATTCTGTCTATTTGATCGGATGCAATGCCCGAACCGGTATCCCCGACATAAATCACCACCTCGTTATTTTTTTGGTCAAGGGCGGTTTTTATATGAATGGCCCCATCCGTTCCAATTGCGTCATGGGCATTTCCAAACAGGTTGATAAAAACCTGTTTAAATTTGTCTTTATCGCCTTTTACGGAAGGTAAATCAGAATCGTAATTTCTGATAATGGCCACCTGGTCCAGTTTGAATATATGCTCAACCACCGAAATGGTCTCCTCAATCAATTGATTTAAATCAAGTAAGGTAATGGAGCTTTCAGTGTATCTGGAAAATTTTAGAAGGTCGGAAACAATTTTGCGGCATATCCGGGTATGTTTTTCAATCATGGTTAAATCATCATGCACCTGACTATCCGGTGGAATATCTTCGAGCAAAAGCTGAGCATACCCTAAAATAATGCCAAGAGGAGTATTGATCTCATGGGCGATCCCTGCGGTTAACTGACCCACGGCTTCCATTTTCTGGGAATGGGAAAGGTGATCCTGAACCTGTTTAAGTTCGGTAATATCACGACCGCTGCACAAGATACCGCCTACTTTGCCGTCCGCCTCCAAAACAGGAATTTTTACAACATGGAGCCATTTGGTATCTTTTGGCCCCGCCAATTTGCTTTCCTTTATGAGGGGTTTGCAGGTTTTTAAAATTTCAAGGTCTTCCTTTTGATATATTTGTGCCTGCTTTCGGGTAAACAAACCAAAATCGGTTTTTCCGATGATTTCATCTTCGCTTTTGCCCACAATTTTACAAAATGCCTTGTTTACGGATCTGTATACGGAGTGTCTGTCCTGGAGAGATACGAAATCGGGTATGACATCCAAAATAGTTTGCAGAAGCTGGCGTTGTTCTTCTAATATTTTTTCCGCATTTTGCTGCTCCAAAAGATGAATCTTTAATGATTGGGTCATGGTATCAAAACTTTCAGCAAAACTCTGGATTTCGTCCCCCGTACATTTCCGATAAACCGGACATTTTTGGCAACTGATGATTTTTTTGGCGTATTCTCCCTCAACACAGGTCGGACAAAGGGTCCCGGCAGTATACCAACAGCGCTGATGCAGGTTGCCGTAAGCCGGGCATTCCTTTTTGTTGCATTGCATAATATCCCAGCAATTTTTCTTCAACAGGGGGGCGGTGTGAATATCCAGGTTCCCCCGCAATGCCTGTTCTGCTGATTCGTGAAGAATCTTGATTCGCCGGGTAACCGTCCGGGCAAAAACCGTCCCTATAATCCCGGCAATTAAAATAACAAATACGGTGGACAAAAAAACGCTTAACATGATGCGATGAATTGCTTTCCTGACTTTCGTCCGCAGCAGTCCCAAACGAACCGTTCCGAGTCTGTCCTTTCCGATAAAAATAGGGACAGCATAATCATAAATAAGCTGATCACCTGTATCCAAAAGCCGTATGGAGAATTTTCGCAGGTTTGAAACACTGTTCGCGGCTTTCAAGTCAATGGGAAAACCGCCTTTAAACGTATGAACAAGCGGATTGTTGTCCGCATCCAGCACAAAGGTATAGAAAATGTCATCGCTTAACCGGGCTGTTTGGTCAATAAACGTCTTCATTCTTAAAAAATCCATGGCCAGCATCGGTTCTATCATGCGGGCGGCAAGATTGACCCCCATGGAAATACCGCGATCACGATTTTCTTCCAGCAGTGATTCTGTCATTATCCGGCTGACAAGTGATAAAATAACGATTCCCAGCAGCAGGAGCAAAGAAAACATGCCTAAATAAATTTTACTTCGAAATCCTAATTTCATAATTCGTCCGATTTCATAGTTCCTCTAGGCTAATTCCCACTGTGGCAGCCAGTTTCCTGACGGAAATAAAATCCCTGTCATCTGATGATATTATTCCGGTAAAATGTGCGGTTTCCAGAATTTGTTTATCTTCCGATTGGTTATAATCGAGTTTCAACATGGCAGTTTTAACTTTTTTTACGATTTCGGAATCCAGGCCCACTCGGGCGGCATACACCCATCCCGGATAAAAATGGGTTTGGGCGATAACACGAATCTCACGGGTATCAATCTTATCTGCGACCACATTTAAAGTGCCTTCCCGTATGGTACCGATATCATATTTTCCGGCAAAAACCGCCAGGACAACCCCTTCCTGATTGCCACCGGACCCCGGCGCAAAGCTGATTTCGCTGAAATCCGTTTTTCTAATGCCATGGGTCGCAAACAAGCCTAAAGGATAAAGATATCCCCCGGCGGATGTTGAATCAACTGCGATCCAGCTTTTACCCCGGCAATCCGCAAGGGTTTTGATCTGCTGATTATCCGCCCGGCAAATGATCTGGCCACGAAAGCGTTCCTGGTTATTGTCTTCAATAATCCGCGCAAAGGCTTTGGCGCTGTAACGGCGAGCAATTTTAACATAAACAAACGGATTGGAAAAAGAGATATCAATTTTACCCTGGCCGACCATTTTAATATGCTGTTCAAAAGTGTCCGGAAAAATCTGTTGGATATGAAGGCCGGTTTTCTTGCATAAATATTCTATCAGTCGATGATGTCTCTGATAGGAGACTGTATGGGAATATTGTGGAAGATAAGCATACGTAATCACATCCGACGTCTCTCTCAAATTGACCGGCTCTTTTTTGCTTAAGTCAACTTTAAGCGCCTGTTCGTCCTCATTGCAGCTCACAAATGACAGCAGACCCATCAGAAACACAATGATAAATAAAATTCTTTTCATAACATAGCGTCCTCCCCGGCCTGGCAGAATTCTGATTTTTTGATGAACATCGAACGCCTAACATCGAATATGATTGTCGCTTTGCTCCGCTTTTTTATGAGTTATAATCATAAATCCAGATGAAAAACAATGCCGAAACCTTCAGGTTTCCATTTCCCCGCGATCTTCGGGTCACGGTTTGTGGCGACATAAATGTCGCCTATACATCGGGTTGTGCCTATTTTTGTGTAGCAAAATTTTTAAAAATACAAATGCCCTGTGGCGTAACTTCCAAGGCTTGACAAATTAAAAATCACACCCATTATATAAAAAAATCCATAAAACTTTTACATAATTTAAACATTGAGGAGCTGACATGACACGCAAAAAAGAGACGCATCAATTTAAAACAGAAGTCAAACAATTTATGCATTTAATCATCAATTCACTCTATTCAAACAAAGAAATTTTCTTACGGGAACTCATTTCCAACGCCTCGGACGCCATTGATCGGCTTTCCTTTAAAGCCCAGACGGACGCCAACCTCCTTGGCGATGATACGGAATATAAAATTAAAATCACGCCCGACAAAAACAACAAAACACTGATGATATCAGATAACGGCATTGGAATGACCTATGATGAAATTGTCGAAAATATCGGCACCATTGCCCGCAGCGGAACGGCCGCTTTTATGAAAGCCATGGAAAAATCAAAAAACAAGGACACACTGACCCCTGAACTCATCGGACAATTTGGTGTCGGGTTTTACAGCGCGTTTATTGTGGCTGAAAAAATCACAATCATCACCAGAGCCGCAGGCGAAGATACCGCTACCCAATGGGAATCAACCGGCGACGGTTCTTATACCATTGCTCCGGCAAAAAAGAAAACACGCGGGACGGACGTGATATTAAAACTAAAACCGGTGGAAAAAGATGAGCAGGACTTCACCGAAGAGTGGACACTGCGGAACACCGTAAAAACCCATTCTGACTTCGTCAATTATCCCATTGTCATGGATGTCGAACAAATTGAACATGAAACAGACGATAAAGGAAAACAGATCCTCGATAAAGACGGCAAACCCATCCAAAAAAAGCGGGTCATAAAAGAAGAAACCTTAAACTCAATGAAGGCCATTTGGGCCAAAGATAAAAAAGATGTGACGGACGCCGAGTACAAAGATTTCTACACCCATATCAGCCACGACTGGAACCCGCCGCAGACCCATCTTCATATGAAGCTTGAAGGTGTTACGGAATACAGTGCTCTTCTCTATATACCTTCCCAGGCGCCCATGGATCTTTTTTCCCCTGAACGAAAACACGGTATTCAGCTGTACTGCAGACGTGTGTTTATTATGGATGACTGCAAGGAACTGATGCCAGAGTATTTTCGATTTATAAAGGGCGTTGTCGACGCACCGGATTTAAACTTGAATATCAGCCGGGAGATCCTTCAACAGGATGCCCTTGTTCGAAACATTCGTAAAAACCTGATCAAAAAAATTATCAACGCATTAGACCAGATGGATATCGAGGAATATAATAAATTCTATAACGAATTCGGCGCAGTCATCAAAGAAGGGCTCCACACGGACTTTGAAAACCGCGAAAAAATCACAAAACTCATCCGGTTTAAAACCACCAAATCAGACGGCAAGTGGGTTTCTTTAAAAGAATATGTCAACAATATGAAACCGGATCAAAAGGATATTTACTATATCACCGGGGACAACCTCGCCGCCATACTCAATAGCCCGCACCTTGAAACACTCAAGGAAAAAGATTATGAAGTCCTCTTGATGACGGACCCGGTGGATGAATTTGTAATCCAGGCCCTGCCTGAATTTGAGAAAAAACCGTTAAAAAGCGCTGAAAAAGGGGATCTGGGTCTTGACAAGATAGATGAGAAGAAAAAAGAAGCCTATTCTTCCTTGTTTGAAAAAATCAAATCCCTTCTTGAAAACAAGATTAAAGAAGTTAAACCGTCATCTCATCTAAAAGATTCCGTATCCTGTCTGTCCGGTGAAACCTATGATATGAGTGCTTACATGGAAAAACTGCTCAAGGCGTCAGGACAGCCCATACCCGAGACAAAGCGTATACTTGAATTAAATATCAATCATCCGGTCATGGAAAAAATCCAGCATATTTTTGAAAAAAATAATGAGGATGATGCATTAAAGGATTATAGCAACCTGCTCTATGATCTTGCCATTGTCACTGAAGGGGGAAAAGTTGAAAATCCAGCCGGATTCAGTAAACTCATCGGGGAATTGATGGCCAAAGCACTTGACGATTAAAAATCCCGGCTTTGATTTGGCCATTGAAAGGCGTTGTCGTCCTTTTATTATATTTATTA
>JAOZOL010000115.1 GCA_029933295.1 Desulfobacterales bacterium
AAATGATAAAAAGAAGCATTCATACCTACAGACTAAACGGCGCATTCGACCAAATGGACATCCGGAAAATGGCCTATGAGTGAGGTTTTAGTTGACACCAACGTGTTGATTTACGCTATTAGGGTATCAGCCCATCGGCCTGCAGATTCATGATTTTGAAATCGCCAGCATCGGCCTTGCCGGCGGCATAAACCGCATCGCCACCTTTAACAAAAAAGATCTCAACATCATCGAAGAAATCAGTTGTTACCCGGTTTAAGTGCCCCATTAGCAGTTATTCATTAACAATTGCGAATAATTAATGGGAAACCGTGCCAACAGGCAAGCCTTTTCATATTACACTCCCGGAAGATCTTCCGGCAATTCCCCGCATTTCAACCGCTGCAGCACACCAAGGGTTTTGGTCATGGGAAGTTTGAGAAAAAGGCCGGATGCAATGGCCAGTTGATACACATAATAAGGCGCCTGCCCGCCCTCTTCCGGGTTTTTAAATATATCGTGGATAAGGAAATAACCCCCCGGCATGATGTGTCCGAGCCAAGAATTATAGTCCGTATACGCCGCCTGATAGGTATGGCCTCCGTCAATGAAAACAAGACTTAATGGCGTTGCCCACTGCCGTGCGGCGACTTCCGTGCGGGTAACGATGGGAATCACGGTATCCGCAAGTCCGGCCTCCAAAATTGCGTTGCGAAACATCGGAAACGTATCCATACGTCCGTATTTTGGATCAAAAGTTTCAGGATCAAAATATTCTTCCCCGGGTTGTTGTTCCTCAGATCCCAGGTGATGGTCCACCGCAAACAGAATACTGTTATTTTCTTTGCACGCGGCACCCAGATAAAGCGTCGATTTTCCGCAATAACTCCCGATTTCAAGGCAGGGGCCGTGCCTGCTTGCATCCAGGGCTATTTCATAGAGCCGGCGACCTTCGTCTTTATCTAAAAACCCCTTGGTTTTTTCAATCAGTCTTTCATCATACATCTTTATTCAACTTTCCGGCTTGATGCCATCCCTTGATATAGTAAACGAAACAAACATATTGTTCAGCTCTTTATCGAGTTTACAGTTGCCGATTTACGGTTGCCTGAAAATATACGTTAAATCTGAGATATGTTTTTTATTTTAATATCGACATGATATATTACAAATTTTTGCTCTACTGCCGACGGGCTCGTAAAAAGCTCCGTATGCAAGGCGCGTGAGCCGGGAAATACCGAGGCGTACTTTTTGTACGTTGAGGGCTTTCACGGCGAACGCAACGCAGCAGACGGACTTTTTACGAGCCCGTCATTATTCCATGTCGTCGTAATTCCTGGCCAACACCTCCCTGGGCTTCACTCCGTCGGAAGGACCCACAACACCGTCTGCTTCCATTATTTCTACAATACGGGCTGCCCGGTTATATCCTATCCGAAGATGCCGCTGAATCATAGAGATGGAGGCCTGACCTGACTTTGTAACCAGGGCCACGGCTTCATCATACCGTTCATCATATTCTTTTTCCCCGTTATTTGCGTCATCTTTTTCAGGAGCTTCAAGAATTTCATGATCATACTCCGGTGCCTGCTGTGCTTTTAAAAACTCGATGATTTTTGCGATTTCATCTTCGGAAATATATGCGCCATGAATCCGCTCCAGTTTCGCGGTTCCAGGGGGCAAAAACAGCATATCACCGTTTCCGAGAAGTGCTTCAGCACCATTTGAATCAATAATCGTTCTTGAATCCGTCTTTGATGACACCTGAAAAGACAGACGGGTGGGAAAATTTGCCTTGATTATGCCGGTTAAAACATCCACTGACGGCCGCTGTGTTGCCAGAATTAAATGAACCCCGGCCGCTCTTGCCATCTGCGCAAGACGGGTCAGGCCGACTTCAACATCCCGGGAAGCGACCATCATCAAATCCGCCAGTTCGTCGATAATAATCACGATGTATGGCAGAATTTCCTTCTGATTCTCAAGGTCTTCCGGATGTTCTGCATTGGCTTTTTTTGCTTTCCGATTATACTGCCTGATATTTCTGACCCGATTTTCAGACAACAATTTATACCGTCTCTCCATCTCCCGCACCGCCCAGAAAAGCGCATTGGTCGCTTTTTTCATATCCGTGACCACCGGCGTAATTAAATTGGGAATGCCGTCATAAACAGACAACTCAATGCGTTTCGGGTCAATCATTATCAGCTTCACTTCGTCGGGGGTTGATTTATAAAGCAGGCTGCAAATCATTGTGTTTAATGCAACACTTTTACCTGAACCGGTGGCACCGGCGATTAACAAATGAGGCATGGTTTCCAGGTCCGAGACAACCGGGTTGCCGACAATATCCTTGCCCAGCCCCAAGGTCAGCTTTGATTTGGATTTTTCAAAACCCTGGGAAGCAACGACATCTTTAAACACAACGATTTCACGTTTTGTGTTCGGCACCTCGATTCCGATCACCGCCTTTCCCGGAATCGGCGCAATGATACGGATACTGATGGCGCGCAGCGCCAGCGCCAGATCATCTGAAAGATTCACCACCTTATTAATTTTAATACCCGGTGCGGGCTCAAATTCAAACCGTGTAATAACAGGGCCCGGCAAAACCGTAACCACCTTGCCCCGCACACCAAAATCAATCAGTTTCTGTTCTAACAGCTTGGACATAAACCGTAAATTCTCATGATCTACCGCATCAACCAAAACATCCGGATCTTTTAAAAATTCAAGCGAAGGAAGTTGAAAACCCGCATCAAAGCGCATGGATTCAAAAACCTGCTGTTTGGGCACAGGTACCCTACGAATCGGCTTTGGCGGCAATGTCTCTTTAATGGTGATTTTCTTTTCTTCTTCCTTTTTCTTTTTTAACGGTTCTTTTATTTTTTTATTTTTTTCCTTAACCGGCTTTATAATCGCCTTTCTCTTTTCCCGCTGCTCTTTAATGGTATTGTACCCTTTTTTAATTCCTCCTCCTGTCACCATGCCTGCCACCATGCTCAATTTACCCATATTTCTGATGGTCGCAATCAATGAAACCCCCGTGGACAGGATAAACCCGATGAGCAGAAAAAGAATTAAAATCACTATCCCGCCTGTCCAGTTGGAATATTTCAATAAAAATGCTTTAACAGGAAGACCGATCATTCCTCCTGCTGAATAAAGATGTCCAAACAGATGATAGGATTCCTGATGGAAAGCCAGAATGCTTCCGGTTGCCACGATGAGAAGAAGTCCGCCGGATGCTATCAGAATCAGTGTCCGGCCTGACCGGTTACTAAAAAACTCCAGACAGGCAATCATAAACAAAACCGGAATCCAAAAAGCACCGATACCGAACAGCCCTACAAGGAATCCCGCCAGATGGGCGCCGAACAACCCGAAAAGATTCTCTACCCCTCCCATATGCCCGACATGATGAATAGACGGATCAGCAGGGCTGTATGACACAAGACTTACCGATGTAAAGATCACAACAAAAAACAGAAAGATGCTGATTATTTCTCTACGCATTTGTCATTTCCATTCTTCTATACTTCAAGGATAAACGGCAGTATAAGCGGTCTGCGTTTCATTGTAAAATTAAAATATTCCCGCAATGCCTGATGCAACCTTTTCCGGAGTACCTCGACACGTTTTGCCGGCTCAAGCAAACTGACATCTTCGATAATCTCAACAACAACGCATTTGGCATCCTCAATAATATGTCCGGTTTCACGTTCAAACACAAAACCCTTGGAGGTAATCTCAGGGCCGTACACCACAAATCCGGTTTCTTCATCTAACGCCAGGGTGACCACAACAAGCCCTTCTTCTGAAAGATGTCTTCTCTCTTTGAGTACCCGGCGGCCGACATCACCGACCCCTTTACCGTCAACAAGAATACGGCTTGTGGAAATATTGCCGTTAATACGCCCCCCGGTTTGATCAAATTCAATTATCTGACCGTTTTCCGCCATAAGCACCCGCTCCTTTGGAATTCCTGACTCTTCCGCCAGTCTTGAGTGACGAACCAGATGTCTCAATTCACCATGGATGGGTATAAAATATTCAGGCTGTGTTACGCTGATCATTTTTTTCAGTTCATCCCGAAATGCGTGGCCGGACACATGGATTTCCGAAATCTTTTCATAAATGACATCCGCCCCTTTTCTGAAAAGGTTATTGATTATTTTTGCAATCGCCTTTTCATTACCGGGTATAAATTTTGATGAAAGGATAACCGTGTCCCCTTTTTCAACCTTTATCTGCTTGTGCATATCGGCTGACATCCGGGTCAGGGCTGACATGGGCTCTCCCTGACTGCCTGTGGTTATCATCAAAATCTCATGCGGCGCATACTGATCAATCTGCTCAACATCAATTGCCATGCCATCGGGAATATGCAGCATGCCAAGATCGGATGCAACTTTAACGCTCTGCTCTATGCTTCTTCCGTTAAAAATTATTTTCCTTCTTCCTGACTTTATAATATTAACAACCTGCTGAATCCTGGCAATGTTTGATGCGAAAAGGGCAACAATCACACGCCCTTTACTCTTTACGATGATATTCGCAAGTGTTTCACCGACAACTTCATCAGAAACCGTCCGGCCCTCTTTTTCCACATTGGTTGAGTCGGACAACAATGCGAGGACCCCTTCGTTGCCTAATCGCGCAAACGTATCGATATCGGTCATCATTCCCGGTATGAACGTATCAGAAAGTTTAAAATCTCCGGTATGAACAATACATCCCACAGGTGTTTTAACGGCAAGACCGACGCCGTCAACCACGCTGTGATTGACCCGGATAAATTCAAACTCAAAGGGAGGAATCGATAATTTTTCTTTCGGGGATATTTCTTTCAGCAATGTGGAGGAAAAAAGGTTGTGCTCTTCAAGTTTATTTTCAAGCATTCCGATGGTAAATCCTGTGGCATAGACCGGGACATCCACCTCTCTTAACAAATAGGGTAACGCACCAACATGATCCTCATGGGCATGGGTTAAAATAATACCCGCGACACGGGATTTATTTTGCCGGATGTAATCCATATTCGGAATGACAAAATCCACCCCAAGCATGTAATCTTCCGGAAACATCAGACCTGAATCAATGATGACAATGGTATCCCCGTATTCAAAAACCATCATGTTCAGCCCGATTTCACCGAGCCCGCCCAAAGGTATAATTTTAAGCATATTTTTGTAAGCGTTCACAGGGCACCGCATCTGCTTTGTTGCCGATCACTTGAAGTACAAAAAGTACGTCTGCGCGCTCGGCGCCTCACATCTGCAGCACCCTGTGAACGCTTACAATTCATTGGTTGACAGCACTTCAATAGTTGTACTCCCGTGAACGGTTACAATAAGGTTGAAAAAAACCATCAGGCCATTATTTCAAGCCGTTCAAAGATTGCATTCATATAATGAATCAGCCATAAAAACTGTTCATCATTCGCATAACAGATACAATCGCACCGGACCCTGTTTTTTGTTCTGACCAGCAATTCCGCAACAATTGATGTCTCGCATAATTGAACAGCAAAATATAAGGGGTGACAGTCCGTGTGTGATGCCTGTACCTCCGTATAAAGGGATGTATCCACAGGTATCCAGTAAAGATTCCCCATTTCTGCAGGGCCCACATGTTCATCCAGGTACTGTTTGATTTTCTCATGGTCCGGGGGCCGCAATTCATCAATAACATATTGTTTCATAAGTCAATACCACAGACAAATCAAGTTTACAAGAGGCCGGCTGAAGCCTCCTGCTGAATCAGACGTTGTTTTAATGCAATGCCACCGCCAAAGCCGCCTATCTTATTATCACTTCGGATGACCCTATGACAAGGAATAAGAATCGGAAATGGATTTTTAGCCAGCGTCGTTCCAACAAACCGATACGCGCCCGGCCGCCCGATAGCTTCGGCTATTTTTCTATAGGTTGATAATGAACCCAATGGTATTTTTACCGTTTGCCGATAAACCGCCTTTTGCAATGCGGTAAACCCGTCCAAAAACATGACATCCCAGGGCGGCTGAATATTTCTTCCATTCAACGCGTCATGAATGAGTAGGGTTATTTTCTTTATTTTGTCTGCCCCGCCTTTTTCCCCTGGCAAATCTATATAAATAGAATCGACAGGTATATTTTTTTCTTTATCTGGAAGCAGAATCGTTTCAAGTAAAAACGGATTTTTTTGAAATATGATCGTAATTTTCCCGACCGGGGTTTTAACGTAAAAATGGTGCATGCGTTTTTTATTCATCGGATTTAAACTCCGATAAATTACCGGATTCATCAAATTTTATTTTATTCCAGGAAGAAATCAAATCAAGTTTTTCGTTGGCAAGAAGTTCTCCTTCCAGTGTTTTAGATACCTGAAGAAATTCAAGGGAGGCGGTGTTTTTTATTCGAACAACCCTTAAATCTTCAGCAGAAGCACAACCTGTTGTTTTTATGCACGCGTCCAGACATTGTTGATCTGTATCAAAATAAATTGGAATGGCCGCCTTTTCCGGTGAAATTGCCGTAATGGCATTCACATAGGTTTTTTCGATATCCAGATTATCAACAAGCCGACGGGTGGTAACATCGGCAAGCCCGATACCGTTTGCATTTCCATCAGACCCCGGAGATAAATCCCGGACAAATATCCGTTTCACATGGGGCTGCATATTGAAATCCCCGACAATATCACGATGCCTGCCGGTAATATTTGAATCCATGCCGATACCGGAAATATCTTTGCCGATTTCATCCACAATCAAAATGTCAATATTGTCAAAGGGGATACGCCCCATTAAATGATAGGCATCCTTTAAAATGGCCTTTTCACGGTCAATCAGGTCATCCGGAAAAACAATTTCAACTCTGGCAAGCTTTCCGTACCCGTCTTCCAGCAAACCAATCCCGAATAATATATTTAATTTGTTAAGCAGAATTTTTGCAGCATCCTCGATAACAGCAAATGTATGTCTGACCGCATACTGATGGAATTCAGATGCGCCTTTTGCCTTGCCAAGCCCGATGGCCATCATTTTACACAGCCCGCTTTCGATGTCTGCTTTAAATTTTGTATGCGGTTTAATACGGTTTATGATGACCACATGATCGGCTGAAAGGGCTGCCTTTGAAACATATACCTTCAGCCCTGAAGGGAGGGTGGCAATAGATTCGGTTTCCATATCCGCAAGGATGGGGACATTCATTGTGGTTTCAGTAATTTTATATTTGGCAAGCACTTCTTTCTGGCCGCCGGGTGTAGCACCACCATGGCTTCCCATCGCAGGAATAATAAACGGTTTAAATCCCCTTTGCTCTAAGAATCGTAAAACTTGATCCAGGACATCATGGATATTATCTATATTCCTGCTGCCGACCGCCACCGCAACGGTTTCCCTGTTTCCGGCTCGACAGTGGTCAGGTATCGCATGAAAAATTGACCGGCATGTTTGAGCAACATCCTTAATCTCAGACGAAAAAAGCTTTTGCCGGACAAATGCCATATCCGGAAATTTGAACATAGAATGATTATTCATAATAAAATTAATACCTGAATTTTGCACGAGTCGGAGGCTTCCATATGCAAGGCATTTAA
>JAOZOL010000116.1 GCA_029933295.1 Desulfobacterales bacterium
ATACTTTAAAACCGCACGCTGCCAGCGATCCATATATTTTTTGCGCAACCGGAGATTGTTTTTTTTGTACATCCTGGCTTTGTCAAAATCAATAATAAAAATCTGATTTGCCGGGTTCACAAGCACATTGCCGGGGTGAAGGTCCACATGATAAATATGGTTTTCAATCAGGATCGAAATCTGCCGGCCCAATTGATTCATTATCGGTTGAATCCGGGCCGGCTCTGTTATGCTGAGGTGGGCGAGGGTGCATGCGTTTGAAATTTCTTCGGTGATCAGCCATGCATGGTAAAAAAAGGTGCCCAGAATACACTGATACGCAAACGCAACCGCGCGGGGAACACTGACACCGATTTTTTCAAGATGCTGCAACAACTCAAATTCAGATTGGCATCGATATGCGGATAGTTTCAGATATGTTTTTTTGTTAAAATGCCGGATAACCCCGCCCCGGCTATAACTTCGGACAACCACCCGCCCGATGTTTTTTAAATCGATTGTTGAAACAGCGGCCCTTCCTCCGAGGACACCTTGTGGCGGGGCACCGGGTGTTTCAAAGCAGTTAACCATCTGGTGAATCTGCTGCTTGCTCAGAGCGGATTTTGAACCGAATTGATATGAATTATATGATTGAATTATTGTCATCACATTTATAAAAAATAACGTTTAATTTTTTAAAAACGGTTGTTTTTTTATCATATCTTCCAGGATCTGCCTGGTTTTATAGATGGTTTTAGATATATTGAAATCTTTATAAATTTTATTTTTGGCATTTTCGCCCAGTTTTTTTGTTTTTTGCGGATTGCCGTAAAGATCTATTATCGCGTCCGCGATTGCCGCCGGATTTTTTGGCGGGATTACAAGGCCGGTTTCATTATGGGCCACAAGCTCAGGATGGCCGCCCACATTCGTAACAATGGGCGGGACACCGTATGACATGGCTTCTATGACCGCCCGTGAAAGGCCTTCTTTTTTGACTGACGGCATGATGAAAGCGTTGCAGGCTGCCGCCAGAGCCGGCGCATCTGTTCGAAAGCCTGTCAGATGAAAATTTTTTCGCAAAGGGCTTTTGTCGATTTGTCTCTGAAGTTTTTTGTCTTTTGTCAGTTTCCCCATAAGCAGGTAATGTACGGTTGCATCATTGGGGAGCCATCTGGCGGAATCGACAATAAACTTTATTCCTTTGTTGGGCCGATTCCGGCCGGCAAAACCGACAACAAAAGCATCCGGCGGGACATTAAATTCGGCCAGATCAGCTGGTTTGCTTTGATACCATGAAAGTTCGTGGCCTTTGTAAATGGTAACCGGTTTTTCAGGATTTAGCTTTAACCCAAAAAATTTCAAAGAATGAAAATACGATTTTACAGAATCAGAAACGCATATGATCCTTTTTACCTTTGGATTTAAATGTGTCATCCATGAGCCTGGTGAAAGAAAGCTGATATTGCCGGCAACACCGCGATATGTGATAAACGTAGCCGGTATGTTAAAGGATGCAAGCAACGCATTGGATGCGGCTTTATTACTGAGACAATAAATAATATCATATTTTTTAGTATTGAATATGTGCCTGAGTTTTCTGATTTTCGATGGATTAACGCGGTAGCTTAAGATTAAATCAATGATCGGCACATCACCTGCTTTTAATCGATTGTAGTGTTTGCCTGCGGGATTACAGGCAACTTCAATATCAACACCGGCATTTTTTAGGCCGATAAACAATTCTGTTTCCGGAAGATCACTCCGATCAGTAATGCAGAGTACCCGATATTTCATTCGTATTGCTCAATGTTTTTTTATAAGCAGAAACTGATTGTTTTCATATTATGATTAAACCATATTTATTTTCAATTTAATTTTTAATATATTTTATTGTTGATGTATTTATTTGCTGGCCGGATTCAATTAATCAGCGATGTTATGATGGTTTAAACTTGACAATTCTTTAAGAGAAACGGTAAATAACCCTGATACGCAGGTTAAATAACGGTATCGTAAGAAATGAATTTGAATATTTAAGGATGCTCACATGAATATAATTGCAAAAGAACTCAATCAGGTCATTGAAAACGGAAATCCCAACCTGATGTCGATGCTTTCCGAAGTTGGGAAAAATCTGTTTTTTCCAAAAGGGATTTTGTCCCAAAGTGCGGAAGCCAAACAAAAAGCGCATAAAATAAATGCCACCATCGGGATTGCAAAAGAGGGAAACGCGACCATGGCGTTGCCGTCTGTGATGGCAAGCATTTCCGGGATAGCAGCGGAAGCATCATTAACCTATGCCCCGTCATACGGCATACCGGCTTTAAGGAAAATCTGGAAGGAGGCCGTTTATGAAAAAAATCCGTCCCTTTCCGGAAAACAGATCAGCCTTCCGGTGGTCACCAACGGCATTACGCACGGGATAAGTGTTTTTGCCGATGTCTGGGTGGACCCCGGTGATGTCGTTATTTTGCCTGATATGATGTGGGGCAATTATAATATGATTTTAAGTGTTCGCAAAAAAGCAACCATTAAACATTATCAGATTTTTACCGAATCCGGCGGGTATAACACTGACGCCTTTGAGGCGTGTGTGAAGGAAGAAGCCAAAACCAGAGAAAAAATTATTGTTTTGTTAAATTTTCCGCAAAACCCCACCGGCTATACACTCACGGAAAAAGAGGCGGACCGGATCGTTGACGTGTTAACCGAAGTGGCGGAATCGGGCACCAATGTGATTGTGGTGGCGGATGACGCCTATTTCGGCCTTTTTTTTGAAGAAGATGCCATGCAGGAATCGATTTTTGCCCGACTTGCCGGAAAACATCCCCGGCTGCTTGCGGTAAAGCTTGATGGTGCGACTAAAGAAAATTATGTATGGGGACTCCGTATCGGTTTTATTACTTACGGATGCAACATTGAGGGTGAGCAGGAAATTGTTTATGACGCGCTGGAACGGAAAACCGCCGGTTGCGTCCGGGGAAATATTTCAAATGCTTCCCATTTAAGTCAGTCCATTGTCCTTGCATCCATGAAGAGTGAGACGTTTGCCGCTGAAAAGGAAGAGAAATATAAAATCCTTGAAGCACGGGCCAAAAAAGTAAAACAGGTTCTGGCTGATTTTAAGTATGCTGATGCATGGGATGTTTATCCGTTTAATTCAGGGTATTTCATGTGTATTCGTTTAAAGACCGTCAAAGCGGAAACCCTGAGGGTGCATCTCCTTGATAATTATGGTGTCGGATTGATCGCGCTGGGCGATACCGATCTGAGGGTGGCCTTTTCATGCCTTGAGGAATCGGATGTTCAATTGCTGTTTGATACGATTCTGCAGGGGGTGAATGATCTCGAACAGCGGTGAACCAGAAATGTCTTTCTTCTCCTCTTTATGGAAAGCAACCGGGTCATATACGCGAAGGATTCGATCTTTTAATATTGCCCATGCAGGCAAATGGAGTATTGTTTTTGTTCTCATAGGGATTATTGCCGGATCCGGGTCGATTGTTTTTCATTATCTCTGCCAGATCGGCAGTCATTATTTTATGGATATGATGGCCGGTTACCGTCCACCCCCGCCGGCCGGAGAACATCATCTTTTTCAACCCACCGCTACACTGCTCAATCGATGGATTTTGTTGTTTCTGCCTGCATTGGGCGGGCTGGTCAGCGGATTTTTGGTGTATCAGTTCGCACCCGAGGCGGAAGGTCACGGGACGGATGCGGCAATAGATTCATATCACCAAAAAGGCGGGTTTATGCGGGCGCGTGTCCCGATTATTAAAACCATTGCCTCTGCACTTACTTTAACAACCGGTGGATCAGGTGGAAGGGAAGGCCCCATTGCCCAGATTGGTGCCGGGTTCGGGTCTTTTCTGGCCACCAAGCTGAACATGTCCGAACGGGAGCGCCGGATAATGCTGGCAGCCGGTATCGGTGCCGGTGTCGGCAGTATATTCAGAGCGCCCCTGGCCGGCGCCCTTTTTGCCTCGGAAGTATTATACCGTGATCCGGAATTTGAGTCTGAAGTTATTATTCCTGCCGGAATATCTTCGGTGGTGGCATACTGCCTTTTCTGCATGGTATTCGGATGGGGATCACTTTTCAAAACCCCCTATGAATTTGTCTTTACAAACCCCCTTGAACTTGGACCGTATATTATACTGGCCGTGGTTCTTGCATTTATGGGATTTTTTTATGTTAAATCATTCTACGGTATAACCGGTGTTTTTAAAAAGTTAAATCTGCCGAATCATATAAAGCCTGCGATCGGCGGTCTTTGCACCGGGATTATCGGGTTTTTTCTGCCCGCCACCCTTGCGTTTGGATATGGATATGCCCAGCAGTCATTATTTAATGAACTGACCATTACTGCATTGCTTTTACTGGCAGTGGGTAAAATTCTGACAACCTCATTTTCCATCGGATCAGGCGGAAGCGGCGGGGTATTCGGGCCGTCCGTCGTTATCGGTGGCGCCATGGGCGGTGTCGTGGGTAAAATATTTCATAATATCATGCCGGGCATTGTTACTCAGCCGGGTGCATTTGTTGTGGTGGGGATGGCCGGCTTTTTTGCAGCGGTTTCAAACACGCCCATTTCCACTATTATCTTTGTCAGTGAAATGACGGATTCCTATCAGCTTTTGTTGCCCAGCATGTTTGTCTGTTCTGTTTCTTATCTTGTTGCCAGACCCTGGACCATCTATGATAAACAGGTCAAGAACAGAGTGGATTCACCCGCTCATGCAGGTGAGTTTATTGTGGATATTCTGCAGAAGATCAAGGTGCAGGACCTGATTCATCTGGTGAAAAAAGTGGAAAGCATTTCCCAGAACATGCCGTTTTCAGAGTTTAAGAAGTTTTTTTCGCGCACCAAGCAGCATTATTTTCCGGTGTTGGATGAAAACAAACGGATGGTGGGTATTTTTTCCAGCACGGATATCCGGGGCGTTCTGTTTTCGTCTGAGATTGAACATCTGGTTGTTATGAAGGATATTGCCACAAGCGATGTGGTGACGACCTCACCGTCGGAAGATTTAAACACTGTGCTGCAAAAATTCACTATTAAGAATATCGATAGCCTGCCCGTTGTTCAGAATGAAGACATGGGTATTTTGATGGGGATGATTCATCGAAGAGATGTCATTGCGTTTTATAATCGTCAGATCCAGCGGTTGAAAGGTACGCCCGTTGATATTTGAGTTTTTTTTTCAGGATTAACAATAAGCCGGACAATGAGCGTACAGGCGTTGTCAATTAATTGCAGCACCTGTTATTGCGCTGTGATTTCTTTTGCAATTTTTTCACTTAGCCTGAAAAGTACACGGCTTTGCGCGGAAACCAATGCTTCATAATCATCCTTGCTGACTGAATTCACCGGTTCCCTGAGAATAGAACGCCTGACGATCATCGGTCGTTTGTTGTCTGAGTTATTTTTTACCTGCCAGATAACATTTAATGTCACTTGGTCATTTATTTCACCGTCAAACTGTTTCACATCAAATTCCACCTGAATTTCCGGATCACCCTTGCCTGCCCACGGATATGTTTTCACCTGATCGGTTGACAGCAGCACAGAAAGATTTTCAGACATGACCCTTAAAAAATCCTTATCCAGAATGCCTCCCCATCGGTGAAATTCTGAATAATTGATTCTGCTGGTTCCGTTTCGGGTGGCAATGCGAGGCGTATTTAAAAAATCCGGGAGACGTACCGGCCCGACACCGATGCTTACCTGAGTTTGATGCTGATCCGTCATATTAAGATCCGATTGGCCATCCGCTTCCTGGACGGGTGACAGGGTGTAAAAAAATATCGGCGTTGTTTTGCTTCTGCACCCGGCAAAGATGATTACAGAAAGGACAAGGAGTATTCCGATGTGCCGGCTTAGAAATATTATATTTTTCATTGATTTTGTTTTCACTTTTCTTCTCCTTTTCCGTAAATCAGGGCATCCGGATGCCGTTCAAGATAGTCCATGAAAACCCGCATGGACCTTGCCGCACCGGACAGTTCCTCCAATGTGCGGGTTGCTTCCCGGCTAAGGGGGGAATCAGGGGAAAGCATATCTTCCATAGCTGCCAGGGTTTTATTGGCCTGCACCAGCGTTGACAGCGCTTCCGGCCCGACTTCTGTTTTGAATTGCTGTAACAGATCCTTTGTGAGCAGAATCGATTTGTTTAAATTTTGAACAATTTTTTGAACATCACTCCCCATCTGTTCAAAGGGTATCGTTTCAATGCGGGCGATCAGGCCGGACACCATATCTGACAATTCCTCCAGGGGCTGTTGAACGGTCGGCATCACCGGATATTTTCCGCTCCAGTCAATCTTTTGAACATCTGTGTCCGGGTGAAAATCCATGTCCACGAATAATTGTCCGGTAAGCAGATTACCGGTCTGCAATTGTGCCCTTAATCCTTTTGCCACCAGGGAATTGACAAGCCGTTGTTTGTCTTCACCGGTTTTTATTTTATCCATGTTTAAATATCGCTCTGGTTCGGTTTCAATCAATACTGGTATTGAAAATTTTGCCCCCGCCAAATCCATATCAAACCGGGGATTGATATCCAGCACTTTGCCAATGGGAATGCCTTTAAATTCTACCGGCGCACCGGGTTGTAGTCCCCGGACAGACCCTTCAAAATTTAACACCCAGTAATGCTTTATCTGAAAAGTTTCTTCCTGCGCTGCCAACTGGTTTTCATAAAGAACAAATACTTCATTTTCAGCGGCTGATTCAACAGATTCCAGATTAACGGGCGTGTTAAAGGCGATTCCGCCGATCATCATGCTGACAAAAGACTGGGTATCTATTTTAACGCCGCCGGCATCCAGCGTCACATCTATTCCGGATGCGTTCCAGAACCGGGAATTTTTGAAGATTAGCCGGTTATGCGGTTCATTGATAAATATATTTAATGTAACATGCTGGCCGTCTTCATCCAACTTATAATCCGAGACCTGTCCCACCTGAATCTGCCGGTAATATACCGGGGAGCCAATATCCAATGATCCCAGCTTTTCCGCTTTCAATAGGAAGTGTTTTCCCGGCAGATCGGTCATCACCACCGGCGGGCGTTCAAGTCCTTTAAATGCCGTTTGCGCCAATCCTTCTTTACCCGGATCAATGGCAATGTATGCGCCGCCGAAAAGCGTGGTCAAACCCGAAACTTCGCTGGCCGTCAACCGGGCACGAACCACCCAGAATTTAGTCTGGTCCGTCAAATAGCGTTCCGCACCTTTAATAAGGTTGGCAGTCAAAACCACATGGGACAAATTTTTGCTGAGGCTTATGGTATCCACAAGACCGATTTCAACATCCTTGTATTTTATTTTCGTTTTCCCGGCTTCCAGGCCTTCAGCGGTTTTAAATGAAATTGTAATGACCGGTCCTTTTTCGGAAAGGGCTTTATACACCAGCCAACCGCCGATCATCAACGCCACAACAGGGACAATCCATACGATGGATATGGAACGCTTTGTTTGAATCACCGCTTCGGCTGCCTGAGACGAATGTATTTGTTTTTTGTGCGCTTCAGTCATTGTTTCCTCCAGATTGTTTCATATCACCTGAATTTTGCA
>JAOZOL010000117.1 GCA_029933295.1 Desulfobacterales bacterium
AAAGTAACCCATTGTAATTATAGTATTTATTTTTTCTAATCAAAAAGATGGGATAGGAAATCGTTCATCGATTATTTTCTTTACACGCACCATCCAGGATTTCGCCAATTTTTATGGCGTATATTGTGCCTGCCAGATTTTTTCCGGAACTCTGAATAGCTATTGCTATATGCACAGGAATGATGGTCATAGCAGGTGAAGAATATGACAAGAAGTGTTACACCCAACGACAAGCTCACCGGTGCGAATGGAGCGCAGCAGAATTTGCATCCATGTTAATCTGGTTTAGGTGCTATCTCCGATTTTTCTTTTGCCTCATTACACTTTTAATTAACTTTCCGAACTGTTTATCTATTTGTTTCTTCACTAAATATAACATTTCATTATAACTTGATTCTTTTTTTATTTTTATATAATTTTGCATTGCTGTCCAAGATAATCTGATTTTTTGTTTTCACAACTTATAACATTACTCGGCATGGTTTGATTTAATTAAATGAAAATATTATCCAGCACCAGAGATGACAAAGAAACCATTCCGACAAGCTCCTTTTGCTCTTCTACCGGAGCCCTTCGTATACCGGCCCGATAAATTAAGCGGGCAACATAGCGAATATCCATATCAGCCGGAACTGTAATGACCGGTTTTGCCATAATTTCATAAACATTTACCTCTGTAAAAGAGCGCCCGGGAATTATCACTCCCTTGATCAAATCCTGGACAGCTAATATCCCCCAGGCATCATCAGTATGGCGTTTTTCCACTATCAGGGATGAAACTTGCTCAGCCCGCATTTTGGCTACGGCTTCTTTTGCTGTGGCCATGCCATTGATAGAGACTATCCCCTTATGCATAACGTCTCTTGCCCGAACAATCGGAGTTTTTGTTGAAATCATAAATATTCTCCCTTTAAGATAATATAATAAACCGATGGTGCTTCACCGCATGTCTTTTAAAAATACTGATCACGCACCTCTTTGACGAATCGCTTTATCTGGCTCTCCAATCCGATCACTTGTTCTACCGGTAAAACAAACGCAATGCCGGTTCCCGGTTGGTCAAATTTTCCTGCAATATGAATGGCATCTAAAATATCCTGGACAGCATGTTCTTCAATCAGAAAAAGAATGATGTCGGTTTGGGCCTCTAAGGTGAGGCCGAAAAAAGATTTTGCCTCACGGATGCCGGTTCCCCGCGCCGGAATAACTGTCGCACCAGTGGCCCCAGCCTCCTTGGCAGCATCAATAACCGGATCGGTTTTTTCAGTTTTAACTAATGCCAAAACAATCTTAAATCGCATTGGAACCCTCCTTGGAAGTTTTTTTGCTGCGGCTAACATACCACTGCACATATTGAGCATAACCTAGTACGGTAATAATAGGAAACAAACTTGCAAAAGCAATGAGTCCGAAGCCGTCTACGGCTGGATTCCGCCCGGGAACAGACGCGGACAAGCCCAGGCCGAGAGCGGCCACCAGGGGAACCGTTACCGTGGATGTTGTAACACCGCCGGAATCATAAGCCAGAGGAATAATATTTTTGGGGGCGAATATTGTCTGAACGACAACTATTATATACCCTGCCAATATATATAAATAAAGCGGCGTGCCGGTAACAATTCGAAAACAACCCAGGCTGATGCCGATTGCAACACCGATGGCAACGGTTATCCGCAATCCCCACTGGCTAATGGTACCGGCGGACACATCATTTGCCTTATAAGCAACAGCAATAAGTGCTGGTTCGGCAATGGTGGTTGCAAATCCGATCATGGCGGCAAAAAGATAAATCCAGCCATAGGCCTTCCATTCCGTCTGTGCAACAGCTGCATCCGTGCCGTAAAGGAAAGTTGGGTCCGATAATTGAACGGCCATTATTTTCCCAAGTGGGAACAAAGCCTTTTCAAGCCCGGCAAGGAACAGAGCCAGCCCGATGACTACATAAAATCCGCCGACAACGACACGTCGCAGGTGCGGAATCGGCTGACGCAATACCAGTAATTGAAAGCTGGTTATCAGAATAATAACCGGCAACGCATCCTGACAGGTGGCCAGCAGTATTTTAACAAAATCGATTAAAAACATATTTGTTTATCCTGTTTGCCAACCGAAAACGATCAGCCCATAGCCTAGAACAAATATGATGGGCAGCAATGAGGCCAAGGCAATAAGCCCAAAACCGTCAAGTAACGGGCTGCGTCCCTTTATAGTCGATGCCAGACCGACGCCAAGGGCAGCGACCAGAGGCACGGTTATGGTGGATGTGGTGACTCCTCCGGCGTCATAGGCCAGGCCGATAATTTCTTTGGGAGCGATCATTGTCAGTAGCATCACAATAGCATAGCCTCCGATAATCAAAAAGTGGAGAGGCCAGCCGCGAAGAATACGCAACGTACCGATTAATATGGAAAAACCCACAGAAAAAGCCACACACATCCGAAGGCCAAGGGCATAGCTTTTTCGTGATTCTTCACCTGGGTCAATGAGATTACCCTGTATGGCAATGTCTGCCGCTTCCCATGATACAGCAATAAGCGCAGGTTCCGCAATAGTAGTCGAAAAACCAAGTGCAAAAGAAAAAGACATCAACCAGAAGATGCTTCCTTTACGAGCCAGAGCATGCGCCATTGTTTCACCAATTGGAAAAAGCGCCATCTCAAGCCCCTGAATAAAAAGGCTTAACCCGATCACCACCAGAACAGCGCCGAAAAGCAAGTCACCCAGCTGCGGCAGTGGTTGCCTCAGTACAACAAGCTGAAAAAAAGCAATAACCAGAATAATGGGCAGCAAATCTGTAAACGCGTCTCGCAGTTTTTTCATATTAATTATATTCTTCTGTATATTAATATGGCAAACGATAGCGGAGTAAACAACCCACACCGCCATACTGGTTCAACGTGTAGCTATCCCCCACCGTTTCGATCTTGCACCCATAACGTACCGCAAGCTTTACCAGGTCTTCTTTTTGCTTACCTTCATAAAATTCTTTTGCTATGATCAGCATATCTGCCTGTCCGTTTCGTAGAGCTTCAAGGGAGGCTTTGGTACCAACAACTCCCAGCCCATTCTTGTTCATCTCTTGTTTCAGCATTTCAACGGCGCTGAGTGATTCAGATTGTTCTTGCCGGATAAATGCGGATAGAGTCGTGAGCACAATGGACTCATCTTTATTGCTGTCAGTCACCACAATCGTATCGATTAGCCTTTTAGCCAAGTGTTTAGGCAATGCCTTTTTCAGTCGGGCCGCCATTCGAAGATTTCCGGCCAGAATCAGGTGAGTGTGCCCCCCTTGTAATATTACTTTCTCCAGAACCTGGATTTTTTCTTTAATAAATTTTTGGCCACGATCTTTGCGGTGGTTTTGGTAGTGCTCTTTTGTCCATTCACGTCCAATCCGTTTACGCAACTCCGGTCGTTCTACCCACAAAGATTCAGTAACAGTGCCTGTATGGATCTCAATAATACGGGCTCGATCTTCGGAGGCAATTACAACCACATAGCTATGATAGGTATCCAAAAGTTCAACAAGGGGATAGATATGCGGTACCAAGTCCATTACCACCAAATTTGGCAAAGGTACCCGGAATTCAAGAGATAGAAGGAAGGGTTGTGATCCTTTGCGTGAGAATAGTGCCGCGCCTTTTGTCCCCTTGAATTTTTTTGTGCTGAGAAAATTGTAAATTCCGTCCATCGTATCCTTAAAATGTTCATGATAGGAATCCGGAAGACTTTTTTTTAGCAATCGCGACCGTTCATTAAGATATTCCTGAAAACCATCCGTACCTTTTTCCATATTAAGATAGCAGCTTATAAAAAGGTCATCGGTTTCATCCATCATTGCCAGGTTACGAATATGGTCTTGTAGTTTTTTGGGTTCCATTGGCAATCCTTTTAATAGCATTTGAGCAAGCTCTTTAGTTTATCGTTAACCCTGACACGGCCTTCGCCCAGCTATGTTTGGCTGTTAAATTTGAGCATTCCAGGCCGGCTGTTGCAAGTAAAACTTGAGTCGCCCTTTCAAAGGAATCAAACCCCATATTTAAATTTACATGATATAAATACCGGTCGTTATAATCATTTCCACAAATCATTTTAAGAAACCAGCGCTGACTTTCATCTTTTTCCACAATAACTTTTTTGACCTTGTTTGCTGGGATTTTAAGTTTCTCCACGGCATATTTTTCACGCCATTCCATCGGTGCAAACACTCGAAAGCGGTAACAATGCTCAGCATTTTTTAAAAAATAGCATGCGGCACGACCAAGTATCACGACATTGTCATTTGCCACATACTTTGTAATAAGGGTTTTTAAAGCACTTTGATATTCGACATCACAAACCACAGATCTATCGTGACCGGATATTCGTTTGATATAGTTTTTGGAGATTAAACCAAGAAGCAAGTTTGTAATATATAAATGCCTGCTCTTTTCAAAAGATTCTAGCGTGTTTCCGGAAACAGACAGGTTGTCTGCTATTTTTTGAAAAAAAGTCTTGTCCGCATACCGGTAACCTAACTGAGTCGCAACCATCTTACCCAATTCCCTGCCCCCGGTAGCGAATTCATGCCTTATGGTGATAACAGTCATTTGTTACTCCTTTTGTTTATTGATTTTTTCAAAAGTTACTAAATTAAAAAATCCGATAAAACTCATAATCTCAGGGATGTTGAGGCTGCTGTAAAAGATACAATTAAAATCTCATGGTGTACTTATTCGTCTGACCGGATGAAACAAATGCCATCCAATCTTTAGCCTGGAAGTAAATCGTAGAAATAGTGCATCAAATCAGTCCTAGTGACAATACCGATCACCCGCTCCTTGTCTACTACCGGCAAGCGCCCGATATCGTTTCGAGTAATCAGACGGACGGCCTCTTCAGCAGTTTCTCCGGAGGTTACCGTCACCACATCCCTTCGCATGAACGCTTTGACCGGTTTTTGCCAGTCCTTTTCTTTTCTCTGCTTTCCAAAATCTCTTTTTGAAATTATTCCAACTAGTCTGTCCCCGTCAATTACAGGAAATCCTGTGCACTGCTGTTCCTGCAGCACTTGCTCTACATGATACATGGGCATATCCGGCGGGACGGAAAAAACTGGAAATGACATCAGGTCGGCGATGGAAACAGCTGTCCGTTGATAATTGCTAATACTCTCCCTGATCATCTCCTCAATTTGATCGGGACCAGTGGTTTTTACCATGGCGGAGCCGGCTTCGGAATGTCCACCACCGCCAAGCCTCCTCATAATTTCACCGATATTTGTTCCTCCCTCACGACTTCGACCGATAACGACGCTTCGCCCATTATTTTTCATTGTAAATATACCGATAGCGGCATCTGCGCTAATGATTTCCCGGTACATGTCAACAACAACAGCCAGATTGGTTACGTGCCCGTCGATACTCATTTTGCTGATACTGACTTTTACCCCGTTGAGGGTGAAACTATTGGACGAATCCATCATTTTAAAAAGAATCGTTTTTTGTATTTTCCCATACGCGGGTCTCAGGTACTCTCCAACGATAGATAAATCAGCGCCTTTCTGTAAAAGAAATCCAGCAGATAGAGCATCTTCTGCCTTTGTGGAAGGAAATGAAAGGTTGCCGGTGTCTTCGTAAATTCCAGCCAGAAAAAGAGTGGCCCCAATAGGAGTGATTGGCAGTCGCTGCTTTTGAATTTCGCCCACCAGCAGCGTGACAGCAGCACCCGTCGGTTTCTGACAACGCCAATTCGCCTCGATATCACCTGTATCCGGGTGGTGGTCCCATAGAAGAATATTTATTTCTTGTTTTGCAAGAGACATGCAGTTCGCCTCCAATCGATCCCACCGGCAGGTATCAACAACGATCATGCTTGTAATCTGGCCGAAATCGATATCACGAATGGAATGCGAACCAAAAAAATCCTTATGTACAGCCAGGAATCGCCGGACATTCGGGTGCAGGGTATTGGGCATCACCGGAGTTGCCTCCGGATAGAGAACAGCTGCCGCCATCATTGAGGCAAGTGCATCAAAATCGACATTTTTATGGGTCGTTATAATTCTCATATAATTCTCCATGTGTATTAATGTTTTGTATTCCCTTCAGTTCCTTCTAAGTGGCGGAATGTCTGTGGCGCAGAATTTGCATCTGATAGTTATCCTTCTTTTATGGGCAGATACAACCTGGTCTCGTTTACATTTATGGCATGTACGCCGATTAAGACCCATGACGATCGGTATAAAAAATAATGGATTCATTTACCTAACTCCTTTCCACTAAAATAATAAAAATCAATGGTTATTTTGTCCATCTCTTTGAATATCAAAATGATAGACCCGATCACCAGTTTTATGATATATTATTTATTTGACCTGCTGGGCTATGATTTTATGGCAACGATTAATATTATCATTAATATAATCATTGACATATTTTGGTCAAATAGATAATATAGCTATAACCCTTCGATAAAAACGAATGTAGAATTATGGAATGGCTAAACTATCATCATCTTTTTTATTTTTGGACCGTAATGCAGGAAAGAAGCATAACTGCTGCATGCGCGAGGCTGCACCTCGCGCAGTCTACTGTCAGTGCACAACTTAGTAAACTAGAGGAATCTCTCGGGGGTAAACTTTTTAACCGTCAGGGCAGATCCCTCGAGGCGACAGACTTGGGGCGGCTGGTTTTCCGTTATGCCGATGAGATTTTTTCTCTGGGCAGAGAGATGATGGACCAGGTTCATGGCCGACCAGTTGCCGGCCCCATATCCCTGAATGTCGGTATCGTTGATGTGGTGCCAAAACTGATGGCCAGAAAGCTCCTGGAACCCGCCCTTAGCTTGACAAAACAGGTGCGCCTGTCCTGCCATGAAGGAAAAGAGAAACAACTTCTTGCCGAACTTGCTCTGCATAACCTGGATGTGGTCCTGACGGATGCCCCCATAAGGGCTGGCCTCAGCATAAAGGCATATAACCATCTTCTCGGCGAATGCGGTGTTACCTTCTTTGCTGTGAACAGTCTTGCTGCGGTGATGGTGTCCGATTTTCCCAGTTCGCTTAACGGTGCCCCCATGCTGATGCCCACGAAAATGACCGTGCTGAGGTCGGCGCTCGACCAATGGCTTGAAAGCCTCAACCTCCAGCCGGTGATTGTTGCGGAGTTTGACGACAGCGCTCTGATGTCTGTATTCGGGCAGGAGGGTGCCGGCGTGTTTGCTGTACCGACGCTTATCGAATCGGAGGTGGAAAGGCAGTACCAGGTACGGGTTGTAGGGAGAAGTGACAAAATCAGGGAAAAATTTTATGCAATCTCCGTGGAACGGATATTGAAACACCCCGCGGTAATCGCTATTTCAGATGTCGCACGTCATTCGATTTTTTCATCTCCAGGTGAGAAATCCGAATAGAGGGGTTTAGGCGGCACCTCTCCTGCATGCGCTAAATATCCATTTTATTAACCCAGTCATCTTCAAGAATAATTTCGCAAATTCATTGCAATGAAGTCAGTTCAAATGCGTATAGTGTCTATTATTCTTCAGTATTGCAGGAACTTTTAAAAGCGCGGACTATCGATAA
>JAOZOL010000118.1:0-1281 GCA_029933295.1 Desulfobacterales bacterium
TGGCCGAAGAGCTTGGACAGACCACAACCTCTATCAAATCGCTTGAGGATGAAGTCGCACTTAGAAAAAAATCCGAATCTGAAAAGGAGTACCTTATAGCAGAACTAAAAAAGGCGCTAATACAAGTTAAAACGCTTCGTGGAATTTTGCCCATTTGCTCTCATTGTAAAAAGATAAGAGATGATAAAGGCTATTGGGAACAAATTGAAGCCTATGTCAGAGATCATTCAGAAGCTGAATTCAGCCACGGTATTTGTCCTGATTGTGCAAAAAAATATTATCCGGATATGGATCTTTACGATAAATAGTGAGAATTGAAAAATGGACTATGGACTATGGACTATGGATTATGGTATTGGGGCTTGGAGATTGAATACTGAATATTGAAAAGTGAAAACTTAAGGAATTTTATCAATTTTCATACAAAATTCAGGTAAAAATAATTGGTTCTTTTTGCGATCTTTGCGTCTTGGCGAGAGAAATTCACTTTAAAAATGATGGAGCGTAGCGACAACCTCTCATCATCTCCACCGGGCACAGCGCGCTCATTGTGATGAGCCACTAAAAATCATACACCAGCGTTAAAGCCGTTTCCGTATCTGTTTTATCCGTGTCTTCAGGGGGACTTGAGTTATGGGTTAATGTAAATGAGGCTTTCATGGACACGGCTCCGATAATTTGAGATTTTACGGCAGTAATGGATTCGGTAACCGTATTGTCGGAACCGGTTTCCACGGTGAGATCCTGCTGGAACGACGCAGTGTCGGTGAATTTATAGCTGAACATGCCGTATCCCCGGAATATGGCTTCGTTTTCTATGTCTTCTACCAATTCGCCATCAACCCAATGTCTATGTTGCTTATCATACCGATAGCCGGGGCCGAGTTCGATGTTTAAGTTGACTTTATCATTTTGTATCACTTTTCTCCCATAACCCACAGTAAAAGCTGTCCTGTAATCATATCCGGAAAACCGGTCATCTTCATAAGCGCCGGTTATAAATGCATAATTGGCCTCATTGAATTTATATCCCACTTTAGCGAAATAATTGTATTTTTCAGCAGATACTTTGTCTTCTTTTTCCCCGTCTGTTTCCGTTTCTTCAGAGCTGTATAAGGCGGCTATTTTGGCTTCGCTAAGCATTTTTCCGGTTTCATATTTCAAGCCGAGTTTTGCGTTTACAGACTCGGTGTCGGAATTGCCGTTGGTGAGTAAAAGCCCGATTTCCCCTTCACCGCTGAATGGTTTTTCTTCAGCTGAATTTGCGATGCCTGAAAATAA
>JAOZOL010000118.1:1381-3363 GCA_029933295.1 Desulfobacterales bacterium
GTCAGGCTTTGCCATTTAATGCCGGTAAAGCCGGCCTGTTTCATGATGGCGGCAAATTCGTCTGCCGCCGGAAAATTAATAACAGATTCAGGAAGATATGTATATGCGTTTATTTGTTTTGAAAAAAAAGACCCGATTAAGGGCAGTATCCGTTTAAAATAAAAAAGATACAAGGATAAAAAGAATTTGTTTTTTGGAGTGGCCAGTTCCAGGACGGCCAAGGCACCACCAGGCTTTAAGCAATTAAAAAAACAGGTTAAAGCTGATTCTCGGTCCATGATGTTACGAATACCAAATGCAATGGTAATGGCGTCAAAAGTATTGGATGAAAAGGGCAGATGAAGCCCGTTTCCGGCTATCAGTTGAATGCTTTTGTGTATGTTCCGGTGTATGCTTTGGTGAGTGTTTCGGCCCGTATTTTTTTGGGTAAGTTTATTGCTGGCCAGTTTGAGCATTTCAGGGGCAAAATCAACGCCAATTACCTGTTTTTGATTTGGATTCCGGTCAATAATTTCAATCATGACATCTCCGGTGCCGCAGGCGACATCTAAAATAATGTCCTGATTCGTCAAGTTTAATGCGGAAATCATTACCCGGCGCCAGTATACATCCTGCCGGAGGCTCAATAACCGGTTTAAGAAGTCATACCGGGGGGCGATGGCATTAAACATCTCTTTTATAAAATCAAGTTCCATATTGACAATTGTAATTTATGCATTACTCTATCGGCAAGAAATTTATTTTTTTATTCTCATATCATAATGTCGCCCACTTTTAAACGTTTTAGGGGGGTGTCTGAACGATTATACAGTGTGACGATATTCTTCATAATACATAATAGTGAAAATTTTACTTTTTTAAACACCTGGGAGATCCATGAGTTCCAAACGAGATTATTATGAAATCCTCGGTGTCGGTCATGATGCTGACGCTGGTGAGTTAAAGTCTAAATACCGCAAAGTGGCATTAAAATATCATCCGGACAGAAATCCGGGAGACAAACAGGCGGAAGAGCTTTTCAAGGAAGCGGCAGAAGCTTACAGTGTTTTGTCTGATCCTCAAAAGCGTCAGATCTATGATCAATTCGGCCATCGGGGGCTTGAAGGGATGGGCGGGGGCGCATCCGGAGGATTTGAAGATGTCTTTTCCAGTTTTGGTGATATTTTTGAGGATTTTTTTGGGTTTAAAACCGGCAGGAGTTCGCAAAGCAGTGTCCAGAGAGGGAGTGACCTTCGGTATGATCTGAAAATTGATTTTATGGAAGCAGCCTTCGGCATGGAAACTGAACTTGATGTTGAGAAATATGAAACCTGTCATACCTGTGAAGGAAGTGGCGCCAAACCGGGTACATATCCTGAAACATGTTCCCAGTGCAGGGGAACCGGACAATATGTGAGAACGCAGGGTTTTTTTTCTGTAAAGAGTACATGCCCTGCCTGCCGGGGCACCGGCCAGGTAATCACGGAGCCGTGTCCTGAGTGCCGGGGTAGACGGCAGGTGATTGTGAATAAAAAAGTTTCGTTAAAGGTGCCCGCCGGCGTGGATACCGGGTCAAAGCTCAGGCTCACTGGTGAAGGGGAACCGGGCGTAAACGGAGGACCTCCCGGAGATCTTTATGTTTTTCTTACCGTAAGGCCCCATGAGTTTTTTCAGCGCCGTAATTCAGATGTGATCTGCAAAATCGACCTTTCATTTATCCAGGCAGCCCTCGGTGACGAGGTAACGGTTCCCACCTTAACCGGTGAGGAGACGCTTAAAATTCCAAAAGGGACTCAGTATGGAGATGTGTTTCGGCTTCCGGGGCAGGGAATCAATTCTTTAAGGTCCAATATCCGTGGAGATCAGTTGATCCAGGTTGATCTTAAGACCCCGAAACATCTAAATAAACGCCAGGAAGAACTGCTAAAGGAGTTTAGCAAGGTGGAATCTGAAAAATTGACCAAGAAAATCAAACGGCTGTTTAAAGGCGGGTCAGCCAAAGC
>JAOZOL010000118.1:3463-7546 GCA_029933295.1 Desulfobacterales bacterium
GCATATCAAAATATTACAGGATATAAAATAGAATGTACGAACTGAAAGTCGTGTCCCGGTTTGCCGCTGCCCATCAGCTAAAAATGGTTTCGGAAAAATGCGAAAATCTTCATGGTCACAACTGGCGGGTGGAAGTATATCTTTCCGGAAAAGAATTAAACAAAGCCGGGGTATTAATGGATTTCGGGGAAATTAAAATTCATTTAAAAGAAATTATCGACTCCCTGGATCATAAGTTTTTAAATGAACTGAGTCTTTTTGATGATGGCAATCCGTCATCTGAAAACATTGCCCGATATATTGCTGAAACGATGCAGGTAAAAATTTCAGCTCCCGGGGTGCGTGTCTCCAGAGTGGGCGTCTGGGAATCGGATGATTCCTGCGCAATGTATATCATGCCGTGACGGCAACGTAAAAATTACAACCTCTCGTGTCCAACATGTAGGGGGTAACCACTACAGTGTGGAACATGCCTGTAAAATATGAAAAACAGCGATAAACCGGGACAACCCCGGAAAAAATACCGTCGGACCGGTCGGAAAAGACCTGTAAAAGAGTATGGGCAGAAGACGGCAGAAGAAGCTGTGATTGACGACAACTGGTCTGTATCACAGTTTAAAGTCCAGCCTGCGGAAGGTAAAACCCGGTTTCACGATTTTGATCTGCCTGATTCTCTGCTTCATGGTATCTATGACCTGGAATTTACATACTGCACGCCGATTCAGGCGGAAATAATGCCCAGTACCCTGTCCGGTAAGGACGCTTTCGGAAAGGCCCAGACCGGCACGGGAAAGACCGCTGCGTTTCTGATCACGGTTGTCTCGCAGATATTAAATAATCCGGTTCAAGGTCGGCGAAAACCCGGCACGCCCAGGGTCCTGATTATTGCCCCCACCCGGGAGCTGGTCATTCAGATTTCAGAAGAAGCGCGCCAGATTTCAAAATACTGTAATCTTACGATTATTTCCGTTTTTGGCGGCATGGATTACGAAAAGCAGCGAAAGCTTCTGGCCGGTGTGCCGGTCGATATAATCGTTGCCACTCCAGGACGGCTGCTTGATTTTCAGCGCCGCCGCGATCTTAATTTAAAAAAGGTTGAAGTGCTGATTATCGATGAAGCTGACCGGATGCTGGATATGGGCTTTATCCCGGATGTCCGCAAAATCATTTACAGCACCCCGCCCAAAGAAAAGCGTCAGACCATGCTGTTTTCCGCCACCTTAACCGATGCCATTACCCGTCTTGCCTTCAGCTGGACCCGAAATCCGGTAAAAGTTGAAATCGAACCGGAGCAGATCGCGGTGGATACCGTGGATCAGGTGGTTTATATCGTGACTGCCAAAAAAAAATTCGCGCTGTTATATAATGTTATTGTGCGGCAGGATTTAAACCGGGCGCTGATTTTTTGCAATCGGAAGGACGAAGTGGGCCGACTGGCTGAAATGCTGACCCGCTATGGCATAAATTGCTCGGTTCTGTCGGGGGACGTGCCCCAGAAAAAGCGGGTACAGCGTCTTGAAGGGTTTAAATCAGGAAAGATCCGGGTGATTGTTGCAACTGATGTGGTTGCCCGGGGAATTCACATTGAAGGCATGGACCATGTCATTAATTTCAGACTGCCCCATGACCCGGAAGATTATGTGCACCGGATCGGTCGCACCGGTCGTGCCGGGGCTGCGGGTACGTCCATAAGTTTTGCCGATGATGATGATGCTTTTTATCTGCCGGACATTGAAGAATTTATCGGTCGGAAACTCGATTGTATCGAACCGGAGGATGACTGGCTCATTATGCCCAAACCAACGCGTGCAAAAAAACAGTACAAATCCCGTAAGCAGGGAAAAAACGCTTACAAAAAAAAGCCGGGCTCCCGGTCAAAAAATCAGGCATAGATAAGATACCGACATAGTGTCACGTCAACTCTGAACTGATGCATATTGTTTGTCCTACCAAATAACTCATTCATAATCATTTGAAATGATTGATAAGTTATTTTTTTTATACAGTGGTGCTTCGTCACCATGAAAAGCTTTTTACGCCCGCGTCGTTACGACTTGCCGGCACAAAAAATTACGGCGCAATTTTGCGCCATTTTATCCGTGACGAGGCAACAGGCGTTACCCCCAGCCGTCTTTGAACGATGAAACGGTTTAAAACAAGAGGTGAAATGGCTTTAATAAGCATACATAATATGAGCATGGGGTTTGGGGGACGTCTGCTGTTTGACCGGGTCAGCCTGCATATAGAGGCAGGCGAGCGGATTTGTGTTGTGGGTCGAAACGGGGAAGGCAAAACCACGCTGTTAAATATTGTCCGCGCCACTACTATTCCCGATGACGGCAAAATTTATCGCAAGCCCGGGTTGCGGATTGCCTCTCTTGCCCAGGAAATACCAAAAGATCTGAACGGAAGCGTTTTTGACATTGTTGCCAAAGGAATTGAAATTCATCCGGGCGTAAATTTTGCAGCCGTCAACGACAATGAAACCGAAGAAATATGGCAAAGCCAGGCGCGCGTTGAAAAAATCCTTACCCAATTAAAACTTGATCCGGAGTCTGATTTTGTGCCCCTGTCCACCGGCGTCAAGCGCCGGGTAATGTTTGCCAGGGCCCTGGTTGGATCACCGGATATCCTTCTTCTTGATGAGCCGACCAATCACATGGATATTGCAGCCATTGGTCTTATTGAGGAAATGGTGGAAAATTTTGCCGGAACCCTTCTTTTTGTGACCCATGACCGGGTATTTCTTCAAAAAATTGCTGCCCGGATTATTGAAATCGATATTGGCCGGATCACATCCTGGGACTGCGGGTATGAGACGTTTATAAAGCGGAAATCAGCGGCTCTTGACGTACAAAAAAACCAGCACCATCTTTTTGATAAAAAACTGGCACAGGAAGAGGTGTGGATCAGAAAGGGCATACGGGCGCGACGGGCCAGGAATGAAGGGCGGGTGCGGCGGCTTTTAAAAATGCGTGAGGAGCGCCATAACCGGCGGGTTCGCCCTGGAACAGCGAAAATAGCAATTCAGGAAGCCGAACGGCCCGGCAAACTGGTCATAGAGGCAAAAGGCGTTTCGTTTGCTTTTGATAAAAAACGGATATTGGAAGATTTTTCCGTGACCGTGATGAGAGGAGATCGGGTGGGTATTATCGGCCCAAACGGGTCCGGAAAAACAACTCTTCTTGGGCTGATGTTAAAGATGTATCCCCCTGATGCCGGCAGCATACGGCATGGCGTGAATCTGGAAATCGCCTATTTTGATCAGACCAGGGAACAGCTGGATGAGGAACGGACGGTTGTCGATAATGTGGCCAACGGCAGTGATTTTATCACCATAAACGGCCGACAGCGTCATGTGATCAGTTATCTGAAGGACTTTTTATTTTCACCGGACCGGGCCCGGAGTCCATTAAAAACACTTTCCGGCGGGGAACGTAACCGTCTGCTTCTGGCCCGGTTGTTCACCCGTCCTTCAAACGTCCTTGTCATGGACGAGCCGACCAATGACCTTGATATTCAGACTCTGGAATTATTGGAAGAGCATCTTTTGGAATACAGCGGGACGCTTCTGCTGGTCAGTCACGACCGGGCGTTTCTCAATAATGTGGTGACCAGCACCCTGGTGTTTGAATCAAGCGGTCATGTTGCTGAATTTATCGGGGGCTATGATGACTGGCAGCGGCAAAAAAAACAGGCATTGGTTTCTTCCAAAAAGCCGGCAGCGCCCCGCGTAAATAAGCGTCGTGTCGTAAAAAAGGAAAATCGCAAACTGGGGTTTAAGGAAAAATACGAACTGGATGCACTGCCCCTGCAAATAGAAACCATGGAAAAAGAGCAGGCGCAGCTATATGAACAGATGTCTGAACCTGAGTTTTACAAATCAGCCGGTGATGTGATCGCAGCTGCCAAAGCGCGTCATCAGGAGCTTGAGAAAATGCTTGAGGATGCTTATTTGCGATGGGAGGATCTGGAATCGAAAAACGGTTAAGGGAACTTCCAAAATTGCGATGCAATTTCGGTATATTACCTGAATTTTGCGTAAGTTCTCAATAAGGCGATTTTTGTCGGGTTACGTCCGGC
>JAOZOL010000490.1 GCA_029933295.1 Desulfobacterales bacterium
CCCCGCGTCCCGCCGCCCGGCAGGGACGACCATCATTATCGGTGGTCTGGATCGAAGCTGCCGATAATAATAAATCTCCGGCAGGACCGACACAGGTAATACTAGTTTTATCACCGTATTCGGCGGCTAATTTTTCCACCAGGGCATAGGTTCGCATGCTCTTATACGGTGCTGCGTCAACCAGTGCGGCCTGCCCGCTTTTATCGATTTTTAAGAAATAGCATTCTTCTTTTGCGGCTTGTCCTTCGACAATCACCGCGGTGATGCCCAAACTTGCCAGTGAAGACGAAACCGTCCCACCCACATTGCTTTCCTTGATGCCGCCGGTCAAAGGGCTTTTTGCGCCAACCGATAGGCGGCTGGTGTTGATAAGGGGAGTGCCGCTCAAGTAACCGGGAGCGAAAATGAGTTTGTTTTCCGGCCCCAGGGGGTTACAGGTTGCCGGCACCTCGTTGTTTATCATGATCGAAGTCAGTCCCCGGCCGCCAAGACCTGCATATTCTTGCGGAACATCTTCTGAATGGATATTTTTGGTTGACATATTTACTCTAAGAAATCTCATTGCAGCCTCCTTTAAGCCGGTAGCTTCGGTTAACCCGGGTGGAGCAGTTAGCTTCAGTGTCTGGATAGAACATCTTCGATCCGTTCTAAAGCCCAGTCAATAATATCTTTTGTAATGATAAGGGGCGGCGCAAACCGCAGTACGTGATCGTGGGTGTCTTTGCAGAGCACTCCCTTTTGTTTAAGTTTTTCACAATAATGGCGGGCGCCGCCTGCTTCTGCGAAAAACTCCATGCCGATCAAAAGACCCTTGCCCCGAACCTCCTTGATCTTCGGGTTTTTAATTTGTTTCAATCTATCCAGAAAATAGGTACCCATCTCAGCCGCATTTTGGACCAAGCCTTCTTCAATGAGAAGCTTCAATGCGGCTCGGGCTACGGCACAGGCCAGAGGATTACCTCCAAAAGTGCTGCCGTGTTCTCCAGGCTGAAGCACGCCCAAAACCTCTGAAGTGGACAACACCGCGGAAACCGGATAGAAACCTCAGGCAAGGGATTTTCCGATAAGAGTCAAGTCGGCTTCAATCCCATCATGCTCTTCGGCCAGCAGTTTGCCGGTTCGGCCCAAACCGGTCTGGATCTCATCCAGAATCATGACCACGTTGTTTTTATTGCAAATAGACCTGGCTTTTTTGAGATAGCCTGCCGGCGGGATTATGATACCGGCTTCACCCTGGATCGGCTCAACAAGAAAGCCAACCGTATTGGGCGTGATGGCTTCTTCGAGGGCTTTCACATCACCGAAGGGAATTATTTTAAAGCCCGGCGTAAATGGTCCAAATCCATCTCTGGATTTTTGATCTGTGCTGAATCCGACAATGGAAATGGTTCGACCGTGGAAATTATTCTGACAGACAATAATTTCCGCCTGATCAGACGCAACTCCCTTGACTTTATATCCCCATTTGCGCACTGCTTTGACGGCTGTCTCCACCGCCTCCGCTCCGCTGTTCATGGGAAGGACTTTGTGTGAGTTCGTAACCTCACACAGTTCTTTGTAAAAGGGTCCGAGCTGATCGTTTCGAAACGCGCGCGAGGTCAGGGTCAATCTTTGAGCCTGTTCAATCAAGACGCGCATGATTTTCGGGTGGCAGTGTCCCTGGTTAACAGCGGAATAGGCGGAAAGGCAGTCGAGATATTTAACGCCGTCTACATCCCACACCCAGGCCCCCCGGCCACGGCTTAAGACCACCTGCAGTGGGTTGTAGTTATGTGCTCCGAAATCTTCTTCAAGCTTTATGTATTGGTGTTGATAACTCATTCCTCTCACGTCTGATTTAGATTTCATCTCCAGGCCCAGCAAGGTAGCGTATTAATAATCTATACAAATTGATCAATCAGTTAATT
>JAOZOL010000491.1 GCA_029933295.1 Desulfobacterales bacterium
ATTTTTTCAGAAAAAATTGAACCATATAAAGGTTCTCTACCAGATGGGTTTGATATGCCGAGATGAAAATGCAGATACCATCGAATAGGTATCCAAAATAATAGTTGGTATAAGGTGTTATCACAGGGTGTTCAGTAATTTTTTTCAAGCAATAGAAACTGGATTGCTGAACATCCTTTATTCGTGTATTGGAACACCGCCAAGAACATAGATGAATAGCGGGTTGGTGCTGGTTTCATGGGTTGATAATAATTATTGGCGGTAAAAAGCTCAGGCAGATGTGGATTTATAGTACCCTCCCTAGATTTCAATCGTTGACGACAGTACGATTATCCGCTCACATGCTGCCATCCTTCCCGTGAGAAAGTTATATGAAATTATTGACGCTATTAAATCATCCAGGTCGTATTACTCAAAACCCCTCTTCAATGCCGTAATTGGCAGCACTTTATTCAAACAAAATCATATACCAACCTTATACCCAGTCTTATTGCCGGCCAATAGGCCTTATTGTTTATAACGGGTTCTATTGATATAAAAATGGAGTGGACGGGATGGGGATAGCAATAAAAAAAGGCAGAGCCTGGAAGGGCCCTGCCGGTGTGAAAATTAATGTACAAAAAGGTAGCATTTTTTTACCAGCCTGGCTGACCCAAATCCCTCATACGGTTGGCACAAGCATTCCAGCTTGTAGGACCAAGACGTACATCAAAGTAATCACCAACCGACAGTGCATAAACACCACCAAATAAACTATCACATGATACGGCACAATGCAAAGGGTCACCATATTGACATGCCACAAAGCATTTGCCCTCATCTCCATAGCTACTGCCGGTATCTTCAATACCTGTTAGTTTGAAAAATCCTGCTGGATCCCACTGCAAGCTTAATTTATACGATCCACCATTGATAAACAGGCGAGGGACATCAAGAGTCAGGGTATTGAGATCCAATGTGGAACAATTTGTATTACCTGGTGTTTGGCCGACATTAATAATTTTAATGGTTAAAGGTTCAATGGTTGCAATTTGTAAGTCAACCCAGTAATGATTAGCATCTACCGCCACACAGGGAATATGTATAATATAGGTGGAAGGATCAAAAGTTGCACTGCCGGTAGTGAATATAGTTGAAATGGTAACAGAAATATTATCTAAAACGCTGTCTGTAGATACCGATTCATTTAAAATGCTGAAGTTGCTAAATTTGAGTGTGGTTAATGAGCTATCTGCAATAAAGTTAAAAGACAAACTATTAAATGATGTTGGAAAAGAAGCACTATCTGCAACAGTTTCATTCAATAAAGAACCAGAACCTAAAACTTCAACCTGAATACTTTGAGCATTTACGCCATGAACTCCATAATCAAAAGTAAGCTGGTACTCTGCCCCCGGAGTAGTCACAAAGCTCTGTGATAGAGTTCCGCCGAGTAGATTGCCGCCATTAAATACAACGGCCTGAATTCCATCTGTTGCTCCTTCTGTTCCTGATACCACTATTTCGCCACCTGAAAAGGGTGTTGCTATCCATGAATCAAGGCCTGTTTCAAAACTACCGTTTGTTATAATGTTCGCATATGAAACTTGGCTCACTAGTATTGAAGATAACATTAACAAGCCTAATAAAGCTATTTTTTTCATTTCTATAGTCCTTTACTAACCGCTCAAATGGAAATAATTACCAGTTATTAACTCCCCCCCCCTTGTTTTTCCAATCTTTCATCTAACATGGTTTTACCATTTCTGTCAAATCCCCCTCATTTCCAATTAGGTTTTTCTCCCCAATGCTATATATTAATACATGAAACATGTTGCATCCCCACACAAACTTCACCAACTACCACTACATTTCAACAATCAAACCCAAGGAGAAAAACCATGACCATCCGTCCGCCACAAGACAA
>JAOZOL010000119.1 GCA_029933295.1 Desulfobacterales bacterium
TGATTAAAAATAACCGGACAGAAGAGATCAACCGCCTGCTTGAAGAGATTTTAGGGGCCGGGTATGACTATGAAACACTTACTGGCGCGATAAAATAAACCGGCTATCAGGAGTTATGTCATGGCAACTGCCTTTTTTATCATTGTTTTATTCTACTTGCTGAGCTCGGCCGGATATCTGATCTTTTTATTCGCCCAGAAGAAAATTTTTCACCGTCTGGCATATACTGTGATGATGGCCGGATTTTTAGCCCATACAGGATTCATAGGGTATAATTTTTTTTCCCTTGACCATATTCCGGTTCAAAATTTACATCAGACGCTTTCCTTTGCGGCATGGTCTTTTGCCGGCGTTTATCTTTTTCTTAAATACAAATATAGGCTTAATATTTTAGGTGCTTATGCTGCACCCCTTGTCACCGCCTTTATGATTGCCGCCTTTTTGGTGCCAACTGTTGCGGTTGTGCCGAGTACATTGTTTAAAAGTTTGTGGCTGATCATCCATGTGGTGATTATTTTCATTGCCGAGGCATCCCTGGCCATGGCGTGCGGTACCGGCATATTGTATCTGATCCAGGAACATGCCATTAAATCAAAATCCAACCGGTTTTTTTTAAAACGGCTTCCGTCACTGGAACTTTTGGACCAAACCGGATACGCATTTATCGTTACCGGGTTTACACTGCTGACAATTGGACTGATCACCGGTTTTGTTTATGCTCAGCTTGTGTGGGGGAGGTTCTGGAGCTGGGACAACAAAGAGATATGGTCCGTCATCACCTGGCTGATATATGCCGCCCTGTTGCATGAACGCATGGTCGCCGGATGGCGCGGACGGCGTGCTGCCATTATGGCAATTATCGGCTTTGTAGCAGTGTTGTTTACATTTTTTGGGGTTAATTTCCTGCTGGAGGGTCACCATGACAAATTTACAAAATGGTAATGGTGAACCAGGCACTCCGCCGGGCGTCGGCCCTAATATGTCAGGCATTTTTTTGGTCGGTGTGAATCACAAAACCGCACCCGTTGAATTAAGAGAAAAACTGGCTTTTACCGATGTCCAGACCCAAACGGCCATGGAATTGTTACGCCAGTCGTCTCATATCAGCGAGGCAATGATTATTTCAACGTGCAATCGGGTGGAAGTTGTTTTGGTGACCTCCGATTATGGCCTGGCCGGCAATACCGTTTTATCTTTTATTTCAAAAACAAAATCCATATCCCCGCAGCGATTGAAAGCCGCTGCCTATATTTATACCGGAGATGCGGCGGTTGGACATATGTTTCGGGTGGCATCCAGCCTTGATTCAATGATGATCGGAGAACCACAGATTTTAGGGCAGATCAAAACAGCTTACAAAACAGCGGTAAATCATAAAAGTACCGGGGTGATATTAAACCGGCTGATGCATAAAGCGTTTTCCGTAGCAAAGCGGATCCGGAGTGAGACCGGTATCGGCGGGCATGCGGTTTCAATCAGTTATGCGGCTGTGGAACTGGCGAAAAAAATTTTTGGATCCATAGACGACAAGATTGTGCTTCTTGTGGGAGCCGGTGAAATGGCGGAACTGGCAGTCGAACATCTTATTGTCAACACGACATCAAAGAATTTTTTTGTTGCAAACCGGACTTTCTCAGTGGGTGTTGAACTTGCCGGACGGTTTAATGGTTCGGCAATCAGGTTGGAAGAGATCCCGGACAAGCTTGCACATGTTGATATCATTATCAGCTCAACCGGATCACCTGATTTTGTGATTACCAAAAACCAGGTTAAGCCGATCATGCGGAAACGAAAAAACCGTCCGCTTTTTTTTATCGATATAGCGGTTCCCAGAGATATTGATCCGGATATCAACCGGATATCAAATGCGTATGTATATGATATCGACGATCTACAGGGGGTTATCCATGAAAACATTGAAACCCGAAACAGGGAATCCATAAAAGCGGAACGTATTGTTGACGAGGCTGTCATTAAGTTTACGGACTGGTATGAAAACCTGGAGGTGGTGCCGACAATAATTGCGCTGCGAAAAAAATTAAGAGTTATTATTGAGGCGGAATTATCAAAAACAATGCAGACATTACAACCTCTTACACCCGAAGATCAGCACTCATTTAAAAAAATGGCTGATGCCATGATCAACAAAATCCTTCATGATCCCACCGTTTTTTTAAAAAATCCCGGCCCCCACCGAAACAAATCCGTATATCTTAATTTTACCCGCAAATTGTTTAATATAGATGAATAAATAAAGCCTTTACAATCTAAAAAAAAATATGGTAATAAAACCTTCTTTAAAAGCATAACCGTATTGAAGAATAAAATATTTTCAGCTATGCTTTGTTACAGGTATTCATTACGGAAAGCGGAGATAAGGATATGAAAAAAAAGGATCTTGAATATTTCAAAGAGCTTCTGACAAAACGTCTGGAAGATCTGTTGAGTCAGGCCGATGATACTGTCTCAGGCATGAATACGCCCAAAGGAAATTTTCCCGACCCTACGGACAGAGCAACCTATGAGGCGGATCGAAATTTTGAACTTCGTATTCGTGACAGGGAATATAAGCTTATCAAAAAAGTAAAAAAGGCCCTTGAGCGGATTGACGAAAAAACCTTTGGTGTGTGCGAAAAATGCGGTGAAGATATTTCTATTAAGCGGTTAAAAGCCCGGCCTGTAACTACTCAGTGTATTGATTGTAAAACCAAAGAAGAAGCTTTAGAGAAAGCGCTTGGATTATAAGCCTGGGAACATCGATCTTCATATTCATTCGACTGCGTCCGATGGATCACTGTACCCGTTAGAAATACTTGAAAAAGTACAAAAAATCGGTCTAACGGCGTTTGCCCTAACCGATCATGACGCCGTTGAAGGGGTACAGGAGATCATCCGGCACGGTGTTCCGGATGCTGTAAAATTTTTAACCGGTGTTGAAATCAGCGCCCAATCCCCTGATTTTTTTGATATTCCAGGAAACTTTCATATTTTGGGTTACGGTTTCCGGCCGGATGACCCCCGTCTGAACCAGTCTTTAAAAATACAGCGAGATGCCAGAAAAAACAGAAATCCCTTAATTCTTGACCGGTTAAAAGAATTGGGGATTGATATATCATTAGAAGAAGTAATTGCCGAATCACCGGACGCACAGATCGGCAGACCCCACATAGCCAAAATCATGGTAAAAAAAGGATTTGTCGGATCGATTAATGAGGCATTTGATGTCTATCTTGCCCAGGGGAAGCCGGCGTATGTTGACAAGGTGCGAATTAAAACCGAAACCGCCATTGGGTTGATTCAATCGTCCGGCGGCATTCCGGTTCTGGCCCATCCAGGACTGCTGGAGGTTGCAGACAACAATGCATATGATCCTTTATTCAAGAATTTACGGTCAATGGGCTTGAAAGGAATTGAAGTCTATTTTCCCTCCCACTCTGCCGAACAAACCAAATTTTTTGAAGCGCTTGCCAAAAAACATGGACTGCTGGTCACCGGTGGAACCGATTTCCACGGGGCAATCAATCCTGATATTAAGTTAGGCGTGGGCCGGGGAGATCTTTCTGTCCCCTACACGATTTATAAATCCCTTGCAAATGAAATCAACCGGTTTCAATCAATTAAGGCCAATGATATAAGCGGATTAGATTTGTCATCCATTGAAGCTAACCTTAACTACACATTTACTGAAACAGATCTGCTTGAAAAAGCGCTGCGTCACAGCTCCTTTGTCAATGAGCATCCTGATGTTTGCCTTGAGGACAATGAACGCCTTGAATTTTTAGGAGATGCTGTTTTAAGTACGGTCATCAGCCATTTGTTGATGAACCGGTTTCCCGAATTGCCTGAAGGGGATCTGTCCAAAATACGTTCCAATCTGGTCAATGAGTCATGTCTTGCCAAAATTGCGAAAAAAATAAATCTCGGCGGGTTTATCCGTTTGGGAAAAGGGGAGAAACAATCAAACGGTCATGCAAAAAAATCGATCCTCGCAGATGGGCTTGAAGCCTTGCTGGCTGCGGTCTATCTGGACGGGGGGTTTTACAAAGCATTTGAAGTGATTGATTTTCATTTTTCGGGCTTGTTTGATGAAGGTGCAGTCCTTGAAAAAGATCAAGACTATAAAAGCCGGCTCCAGGAGCTGGTTCAGGCAAAAATAAAGTCAGATATGGAATATCAGGTGATCAGTGAAAGCGGACCGGATCATGACAAGACGTTTTTAGTTGAACTTACTATCGGTGATATCCGCTCTCATGGAACCGGAAAAAATAAAAAAGCCGCCGAGCAGGAAGCCGCTCAAAAAGCTCTGGAACTGTTAAAAGAACAAAGTCACCCATGAGCAGACCATATGTCATCCCCATCTTTATCCCCCATTTTGGATGCTCCCACAGATGCGTGTTCTGCAATCAAAGCGCCATAACCGGAGCCCAGGATTTCCTGCCCACGCCGGAAGATATCCGGTCAACCATCGGAAGGTTTTTGGAATACAAGAAAAAAAACCGATCTCATACGGAAGTCTCTTTTTTTGGCGGAAATTTTCTGGGATTGCCGCCGGAACTGATCAAACAATTTTTAGAAGAAACAGCAAAATTTGTTGATTTGCATAAAATTGACGGTATCCGTTTTTCCACCCGCCCGGATACCATTGATAAAGATCGGCTCGACCTCATCAGCCTTTATCCGGTTACAACCATAGAGATCGGTGTTCAGTCCATGGATGATAATGTTTTAACAAAGGCAAGGCGGGGGCATTCTGCTGCAGATACCATCCATGCGGTGGGTCTGTTAAAACAAAAAAAATATAATATCGGCCTGCAGATGATGACCGGCCTGCCGGGGGACAGTGATGCCGGATCACTGCAGACCGCAGGGGAAATAATCAAATTATCCCCTGATTTTGTGAGAATCTATCCCACGATTGTTATTGCAGGAAGCGCCCTTGCCGGGTTGTATAAAAAAGGGGAATACACCCCCATGACAATAGATGATTGCGTTGTCCTGCTAAAACAGCTCTATCGTTTATTTTATAAAAATAATATCGTGGTGATTCGCATGGGGCTCCAGGCATCTGAAGAACTTGATGACGCGTCAACGGTCATTGCAGGCCCCTATCATCCGGCCCTGGGACATATGGTATATTCTGAGATAATGCTGGATCAGGCAAAAAAGAAATTCAATGAATTGCCCGGACATGCTGACAGGGTAACGATAACGGTACATCCTAAAAATTTTTCCCGCATGCAGGGGTTAAACAAACAAAACATTGACGTGATAAAACAAAATTATGATATCAAGGACGTAAAGATAAAAACAGACAGCAGCTTGACGGATTTTGATGTGAGGGTGGTATTTTAATGCAATTATTCGACAGTCATTGTCATTTAAATGATAACATCTATAACAAGGACATGGATGCGGTCGTGCGCCGGGCCAACGATGCGGGAGTCAAATCCCTGATGATCGTTGGGATCACCGGAGAAACTTCCGAACAAGCTGTTAAAATTGCGGAAACCTATCCCGGGTGTTATGCGTCGGTGGGCGTTCATCCCCATGATGCAAAATCATGCTCTGAAGAAATTATTTCCCGGTTAATTCAGCTTGCAAAAAAAATCAAGGTAAAAGCCTGGGGTGAAACCGGTCTTGATTTTAACAGGATGTATTCGCCGAAAGATGCCCAGGAAAAATGGTTTGTCCGACAACTTGAAACAGCGGATAAACTGAATCTGCCCTTGATTTTTCATGAACGGGATTCAGGGGGAAGATTTCTTGAGATTTTAAAAGTTCATTACCACGATACCGGGAGGCAGGGTGTGGTTCACTGTTTTTCCGGAAACAAAAAGGAACTGGACCATTACCTGAAACTGGGGCTGCATATCGGCATCACCGGCATTGTGACCATCAAAACACGGGGCCGCGAGTTACGCAAGCTGGTAGAAGGCATTCCCATTGATCGGCTATTGGTGGAAACCGATGCGCCTTATCTTACCCCGGCGCCGGAAAAAAACCATACCAGAAGAAATGAGCCGGCCTTTGTAAGATTCGTACTGTTAAAGCTGGCGGAAGTTCTGGGTGCAGATCCTGAGCCTCTGGCGGACAGGATATGGAATAATACAATTAAGTTGTTTAATATTTAGGTGTTTTCTCAATAATTTTGGGCCATGTAGCGGAGGCCTTTGAGTCCATGTTTATTGAGCGCATACAAATAAGCATTTTGAGGAGCATAAAATGAAATTAGGTATCACGGGCCTTTCAGGCGCCGGTAAATCAACGGTATTTGAAGCTTTGACCCGGGAATTTAACGAAGGCGGAAATAAAACAGAAAATCGCCTGGGAACCATCCGGGTGCCGGATGTGCGCATCGACCGGTTAAGCGAGATTTATAAACCGAAAAAAACCATTTATGCCCAGGTGGAATATTTTCTGCCCGGCCAAACCGGCCACACAAAAGACGCAGGTGCGGATGAAACCGCATGGGCTCCGGTCCGGGATGCTGATGCCTTGATACATGTGGTGAGAAATTTTCCCCTTTTCGGCCTTGAAGAACCCCATCCTGTAAAAGATTTTATGGCATTAGACCAGGAACTGATTCTGATTGATCTGGCCCAGGCTGAAAAAAGGATCGCGCGTATGGATGCGGAAGCCGGAAAAGCGAAAAAACCCGATCCTGAAGAACGGGACCTTTTGGGGGAATGTCATGCTCTGCTGGAGCAGGAAACGCCGCTGCGCCGCCATCCGCACCTTGCATTTGCCCGTAAATTAAGGGGGTTTGCCTTTCTTTCCGCCAAACCCATGCTTGTTTTATTTAACAATACCGATGATGATGATTCTTTGCCTGATGCAGGCGCGGCAGTTTCCGAAGAAAACTGCATGGTGATCCGAGGCAAACTGGAGCATGAACTGGCCCAGATGACCGACGAAGAAGCTGCCGAACTGCTGGAAGAATTTGAAATTTCAGCGTCCGCCACCGACCGGGTGGTAAAGCAGTCCTACAAGCTCTTGGGGCTTATCTCGTTTTTTACGGTGGGTGAAGATGAAGTCCGGGCCTGGACAATCAAGGAAGGTACATCCGCCCTGGATGCTGCTGAAGTAATTCATTCTGATATAAAAAAGGGATTTATCCGGGCTGAAACCATCTCCTGTGATGATTTCATGGACGCAGGCTCCATGGCGGCCGCCAAAAAAAAGGGAACCCTTCGTCTGGAGGGAAAAACATACGAGGTAAAGGACGGGGATATTATTAATTTCCGGTTTAATGTTTAGAAAGATGCTTAAAAATCAATGTTCTTTGGTTCTGCTAAAAGCCGGAGTCCCTGTAAATCTTGGGTAATCCTTCGCATAACTGAAGCTAAAGGCAAACCCTTCTTTCGGCACTGCCTGTGATGCGATATTTGCGGCTCCCTGGCCAAAATTTTTAAGTATGCTGGAAAATAT
>JAOZOL010000120.1 GCA_029933295.1 Desulfobacterales bacterium
GGAAATTACTTGTTTTTTTCCTGTTCTTTTCTCTTCTTTCGGGCATCTAAAAACATTTTGACAACAGCCTTATGCTCCGGAGACTGGAGCATGATTGTCTGATGAGCGCCTTCCCAGTCCATTACCTCTTTTAATGAGTTGTCAAAGCTGGTTTCAAGACCCTGCTTGATCAATGCCAGTGCTTTTAAAGATTTTTGGGCCAGCTTTTGGGCAAGCGTCATGACCTCATTGTCGAGTTCATCATTTAAAACCGATTTATAAATCAGCCCCATTGCGGCGGCGTTCTTTCCGGTGATTTCTTCGCCTAAAAACGCGAGTTCTCTTGCCTTTACAAGCCCCACAAGGCGTGGAAGAAAATAGGTTCCGCCGGTATCTAAAATAGTTCCGATGTGAATAAAATTTTCGCAGAATCGGGCATCATGCGCTGCGATAACAAAGTCCGCAGCCAGCGCAAGATTGCTTCCTCCGCCATATGCCGCTCCCTGAAGCTTTGCAATAACAGGCTGAGGGATCTCCCGGATTTTGCGGATCAGTCGGGTAAGAAACTGCATGCCGTCCAGCCATTCGATTACGGAATGGTTTTCGTAAAAAAGTGAGAAATCCGCGCCCGTGCTGAAATTTCCGCCTGTTCCCTCAAGAATTACCACATTGATATCATCATCTGAAGCGAGTTGCTCAAAGGCGGCCATGAGTTCCGCGGTCACATCGATATTCAAGGCGTTCATCACTTTTGGCCGGTTTAATGTCAGTGTGCATATTTTGTTGTTTTTGTTAATTAGAACGGTTTTTTCAGACATGTTTGATCCCCTTTTATACAATTTTGTTTTCCCTAAACCATGCGATGGATTCTTTTAAGGACTCCTCCACGGGCAAAAAATTCAATCCCAGTTCTTTTTTGGCTTTGGCGTTGTCCACAAACAGATGGTTGGAAGCATATTCGACTTCTATGGGTGTTGACAGGGGCGGTTTTTTACTGATGTGGTCCGCCCACAAAGACAGGGCGTATGTGCCGCCTTTTAAAATATTTGTCGGGACCCTTGGAATAAATGAACTTTCCCGGCCGTCCGCCTTGTAAACCATTTTCATAAATTCAGCAATGGTGACATTCCGGTTGCCCAGGATATATTTTTCACCTGTTTTGCCTTTTTCGGCCGCTAAAATATGCCCTTTTGCCACATCCCGGACATCCACGATATTGATTCCTCCTTTAAATGAGGTGCGGTTGATACCGGATAAAATATCGATGATCATTTTTCCTGTGGGAGTCGGCGCAATGTCGTTGACGCCGAACGGAAAAGCGGGGTTCACCACAACCAGGTCAAGGCCGTTTTTCGCAAATCCCAGCGCTTCCTGCTGGGAGAGGTACTTGCTCAACACATAATGGCTGCCCAGGTCATACTGGTTAAAAGGGGTGTCTTCATTGCTCAGTTTTTTCCCCGGTGTGGTGCCGATTGCAGCAATGGAACTGGTATAGACAACCCGGTCAATGTGATCTGCCATAAACGCCGCCCATAATAAATTCCGGCTGCCCGCCAAATTGACCTCATAGATCCATTTCCAGTCTTCCATCCAGATGGCATAAATGGCTGCCAGATGAAAAATCGTATCAACACCTTTGATCGCTTTTTTTACTTTACCTTCATCCAGTACATCCCCTTCCATTATTTCAATATCAAAATCTTTGATATTTGCCGTATTTTCTTTGGGTTTGATAAACGCACGGACGTCAATGTTTTTGTCCATCAACTGGCGAACAACGTGTGATCCGATAAAACCGGCTGCACCGGTGACCAATGCTTTTTTCATTTTTTTGTTCCTTTTTTATAATCCCATGAATTTTGCCGCAATTCCCTTCATAACTTCATTGGTGCCGGCAAATATTGACAATACCCTGAGATCACGCATGGCCCTTGCAAGCGGACAGTCTTCAGTCAACCCGAAATCGCCGAATAAATCAAGGCAGCGATCGGCAATCCGCTTGTCAAGATCCGTGATCCAGTATTTGGCCATGGATGTCTCAACCACCACATTTTCCCCGGCCGCATGTTCTGCAATCAGTTTATCTATAAACGCCCGGCACATTTTTATTTCCGTTGCCATTTCCACGATGGCGAACTGGTTGGCCTGTTGCTTGGAAATCGGTTTTCCGGCCGCATCGGTATTTGTTTTACAAAAATCTATGGTCCATTCCAGCATTAATTCCGCTGCAGCCTGGCCGCCGATGGCGCACATGAGCCGCTCCTGCTGGAGCTTTTCCATGAGCATCATAAAGCCCATGCCTGGCTCCCCTAAGATATTTTCTTTGGGAATCCGGCAGTTGGAAAAAAACAGCTCTGCCGTATCCTGGCTGTAAAATCCCATTTTATCAAGTTGCCGGCCACGTTTAAATCCCGGCGTGCCGTCTTCAACGATGTAAAGTGATACTGCCTGATAAGGATTTTCTTCAGCCGGATTCTTGGCGGCGACGATCACCAAATCGGCGTTGATGCCGTTTGAAATAAACGTTTTGGACCCGTTTATGATGATTTCGTCACCGTCAATTTCCGCAGTCGCCGTCATGCCGGCCAGGTCGCTGCCTGCGTCCGGTTCAGTCATGGCAACGGCGGTGATAATATCTCCGGATACACAGCCGGGCAGGTATTTTTTTTTCTGTTCTTCCGTGCCGAATGAAGCGATATACGGAACAATAATATCGCTGTGCAGCAGGGTTGCCAGACCGGAATGGTTGGTTCTCGCCATTTCTTCGGCAATAATAACGGAATAGAGAAAATCTCCCCCCATTCCGCCGTATTTTTCGGGTACCCAGGTACAGAGGTATCCCGCCTTTCCCATTTTTTGCCAGGCTTCTTTAGGTACAATGTGGTTTTTTTCCCATTCTTCCACATGGGGGGTTATTTCATTTTCAAGAAATTTTTTTACCGCTTGTCTGAACTCTTTATGGGCGTCCGTGTATTGTAATATTTCCATGCGTTTTCTCCCCGCAATCCATCTATTTCAGTTTCCCGATAATAATATCTGCAATAATATCTTTTTGTATTGCCGGTGTTCCCTGAAAAATTTCAGCGTGTTTGGCGTCTCTGTAAAAATGTTCCACTTCATATTCCGTCATGTATCCATATCCGCCCAAAAGCTGGACAGCTTCATCAGTGACTTCCATGGCTGCTTTTGCGGCCGTCATTTTCGCCATGGATGCAAGCTGGGAGTCAATTTTTTTATTGTCGAAACACCATGCCGTATAATATGTCAGATACCGCGCCGCCTCTATTTTTGATGCCATATCCGCCAGTTTATGCCGGGTTACCTGAAACTGGGCAAGCTTTTTGCCGAATTGTTCTCTTTGTTTCACATAATCCAACGCCCGGTCAAATGCGCCCTGGGCGATGCCGATCGCAAATCCTGCAATCTGTATTCTGTTTTCAGTTAAAAATTGCTGTGTCTGAGCGTATCCGTTGCCTTCTTTGCCGATTAGATTAGATTGAGGGACATGTACATTCTTGAATGTGATTTCCGCAAACGGAACCAGCCGTCCCCCCAGCTTTTCACTGATGTCACCGGCTGAAACCCCCGCTCTGTCAGGTTCCACCAGGATCAGGGACATTCCCTTTGCTGGAGGATCGGCGGCCGGATCTGTTTTGCACAATACCACATAAAAGTCGGCCATGCTGCCGAACGGCACCAATGTTTTTTTTCCGTTAATCACCCATTGATCGTTTTCTTTTGCTGCGGTCGTATGGATCTGCGTGATATCATATCCCTGGCCCGCTTCCGTAAAGGCTCCCGTGGAAATCAATTGTCCGTCAACCACCGGTGGCAGGAATTTTTCTTTCAGGTCCTTGTCTCCGAACCGGAGAACACATTCCGTCGCATAAGCCGAGAACATCAAGGCTGTGCCCAGTGTGGAATCTTTTCTGCAAAACGTTTCCGCAAGCAGAACATACTCAAAGAGTCCCATGCCGCCGCCGTCAACACTTTCCGGATAATGAATGCCGATAAAACCGAGCTCTCCCGCTTTTTTTAAGATGTTTTTCGGAAACTCCTGTTTTTTTGAAATCTCAATTATCTGTTCCTTGTCAAATTCACCCCTGGCAAACTCCCATGCTGCTTTTTGAATTTCTTTTTGGGATTTGCTAAGTTTAAAATCCATATGAAGTACCTCCTGAAAAGCTTTTCATGGTAATGAATTACTTACCCATTATGAATTAGTTATTTGGAAGTATAAAGGGGTATGGGGCATAAGCCAGATTAAAAATTTCCCGGGCACGGAAATAAACCCCCATCGTTTAATACAAATGTATGTTTCCAGCGTTTGATGGAAAAATATCTGCCTTGCTTAAAAATGTCAAGTTGTTTTTTAGCCGCTCAATGGCTGGTTACCAGGCCGCAGGGCCCGCGAAACGAACAAATTCGATTTTTACGATTTTACGATTCCAAATTCAGGTATTTAATTGCCGGGTTAATACCCTGGGTGATGGACAGCTTTGCCGGATTTTACGGGGAGAAGGATGCCTTTGACAAAAAAAAATAGATGCGATTTGACTGTATGAAAATCCATATAATCAGAAAATTGTATCAAGGATCAAGGATAATCGGCTGCTGTGATTCTTCGTCGATTCGGTTCATACCCTCCATCAGTAAATACATGAAATCGCCTATCACCGGGGCGTCCATTTCTGCCGGGCTCAGACCTGCTTTAAACTTAAAATTTCCGCGTTTATGTCTGACGATTTCAAAGAATGCTTCCGCTCCGGTAAGACCGTTGTAAGTTACGTTTACCGGCTCTCCCGCCCTGAGAGAAATTCGAGCGTTCCCCTTTGGAAGGATCAGGGTTAATACTCCGTGTTTCTGGGCCAGATTCAATGTCTGCAAAAGTTCCGTTGTGCTTATCTCAGTAAGATTTCCTGAAATGCCGGATGAAAATTCCTTTGCTCTTTCAAGATTGGATTTGGCGAGGCGTTGTGCCAGAAGGCGGGAAAAGTATATCTGAAGCGGAGCAAACCGGTTGAGCATCATCCGGAAATAGCTGCCTGTCATATACATGGTTTTCGTGTTTTCAATGACTTGGACCTTGCTACTTACCGGATTTCCGGTCAGAAGGCTCATCTCACCGAAAATTTCTCCTTTTGAAAGTGAAGCAACGGTGATTCCATAGTTGCCGATAATATTGACTTTTCCTGATAAAATAACATGCAGATTTTCACCGCGATCCCCTTTTCTCAGGATGATCTGATTTTTTGAAAATGTTTTGATTTTAAAATAAGAAACGATTTCTTTAAAATCATGCTCATTTAATGTTTTGAAAATGGAAAAATTTTTTAATTCATCAATGATGGGTGAAATATCACGGTCAATGGTTCCCTTTGAGGGTTCGGCCTGGGCGGTGCCGGAAATATATCTGAGCCGAATGGTTCCGGGGCATCCGGTCTGATAGCCGCTGCAGGAGAATTCATGTTTATAGTTATCGGCAGTTTTTGATTTATCAAGCTTCTGGTGGTTAACGAGGGTTTCCGTGATATCACTCATCAAGGTCAGGCATGTGGGTTTGCCTTGAAGGGAAACGGACCGGCCGAAAACGGTAATCAGATCACCCTGTTGATAAAACGGACAATTTCGATTTTCAACGACTTTGAAGCTTGTTTTTTTAAAATTCATACAAAAAAATGAACCGGATCGGGATTATTGGCGTGGTTTTTATTCAATATGTTCATTCTGGTTTATCTCCCTGCCGGATGATGCCGAAAACGCGGATACTGATTTCCGGGCTGAGGGCGCTGGTGGTTGTCAGGGTGATTTTGTCAAAATAGCGGCCGGGGCCGGGTTTAATGTTGGAAATGTGGAGGATAAACTGATGAGGGTCTGATTTGATTTTTTTCTCCATTTTAAACCGAATATTTGTGCCGTCTTTGGCCTTCATGCTTGTGATGTCGAATTTATTGATTGCCGGCGGTGTAATGGTAATATCGGTCTGAATCGTATCACCGGCTTTGCCTAAAAGGCGAGCGATTTTTGGTTTGACATCAGCCGCTGAAATAATTTCACCGGTCAGAGTCAGCTCAATGGTAGCTTTGTTCGGGTCATTCGTATAGACAGTTGTGTGTTTATTTAATTTTTTACCTGCTTCACCATCGGTTTTAGCCTTTAATGTGATTTCGCCCGTCCCGCCGGGAGGGATTTGTCTCGAATAAGAGACCGCCATGCAGCCTCATGCCGAATAGATACCGGGGATGTTTAAGGGGGCATCTCCTTTATTGCTGATGATGAAGCGGTGGATCACTTCTGTGCCGGCAATAACCGGAGAAAATTCAAATGTGGTTTGTTCAATGACTGCCTTTGGAGAAGGCTCCGGTTCTTCAGCGCTTGTAAATCCGGCCAGGGTAATAAACAAAAAAATCAGTAACGCGTTAATGAGGAAAGCTGATTTTAATTTCATGGCTTGTTTCCAAAAAGTAGTTTAAACTGCTCATTCGACAATTTTTCACGGCAGTAGTTTTTAAAGGCTGCCTGTAATTCGTTTTCTGCCCTTATTATATCATTTTTGACCTGCTCCGGTTTTACCCTCCGGAAGTCTTTGGTTTCATAAATTTCTTTTATATCACGCAATTCCCGTGCCTGATCCTGATAAAAAAGAGCGATATTTCTAATCGTTGCGGCATCAAATTTTTTTTTAATCATCTCAATGGTTGTTTTTGGATTTTTGATCGGAAAGCCGAGCCCGCCATCCGAAGAAGGGGCCAACAACGTATTATCATCCTGACCCGTTATTCCGAACAGGATATTGTATTCTTCATCGTTTAAAATAGATTGATTGGCTTCCTGAAACCATTTCATCACCCCGGTCAGTCGGGTTGTAAATTCCTGCTTGTTTATTTTGCCGCTGAAAAAGGCTTTATCCAGTTTGTCTTTTATAAATAGAAGCGATGTATGTGTTTTAATGATCGCATCTTTCTTGTCGGCATCAATATCAGGAATTGCTTCGTTGATATGATTCACCCATTGGGTATGGACAGGATTGTTGTTAAATTTTTTTTGATTTTTGATAATATCGGAGGAATCGATCCCCAGTTTTTTAAGCAAAGGATCAGGATAAGAAAGGGCGTGGGATTTTGCAGCACCGGCACCAGCATGGATGACCAGCAGGCAAAGGGATAAAAAAAAAGCAACTTTGACAGAATCGCAAAAAGACCCAACCCCGTCACTCCGGCGAAGGCCGGAGTCTATATCATTCCGAAAAGACTGGATTGCGGCCTGCGCCGCAATGACGACTGTGATGATTTTTCGACCTTTTACGAAGCCGTCAACTTTTAGGTTTAACTTCATTGCCGCTTCCAAATAACTCATTCATAATTGGTTGGGATGAGTGACAAGTTATTTT
>JAOZOL010000121.1:0-3369 GCA_029933295.1 Desulfobacterales bacterium
ACCCATTGATGGGTTGGTGAATCATATTAAAAAAATACTGATGGCTTCGTAAAAAAGTCCAATTTCTGCGTTGCGCTGCATCCCTCATCACTGCGGCGTACGAAAAGTACGCCTCGTTCTTCGGGATTTGCGACGCCTTGAACTTGAACTTTTTACTTTGCCATCAAAAGAGCTTAATTGAAATCTATAAGGAGACAGAAACGTGTCAGAACCATTGGGAGATATGAGGCGAACCCATCATTGCTGTGAACTGGGTTTAAAAAATGTTGGTGATGAAGTGATGTTAATGGGGTGGGTTCAGCGTCGCCGTGATCATGGGGGTGTGATCTTTATCGATTTGCGGGATCGAAACGGAATCACCCAGGTTGTGTTCAACCCCGAACACGATCAACAGGTTCATGAAAAAGCCCATGTGATAAGAAGTGAATATGTCCTGGGCGTGAAAGGCATTGTGGAAAAGCGGCCGGACGGGATGACCAATCCGGATCTGGCAACCGGTGCAATCGAGGTAATGGTCAATGAGCTTAAAATTTTAAATGAAGCTCAAACCCCGCCGTTTCTGATCGAAGATGATATTGAAGTCTCGGAAAGTATCCGGCTCCGGCACCGTCATATTGATTTGCGCCGGCCGAAGATTCAGCATAATATCATTACCCGGCACCGGGCATCTGCGGCCATTCGAAATTATATGAACAAAAACGGATTTTTGGATATTGAAACTCCGGTTTTGACCAAAAGCACCCCGGAAGGCGCCCGGGATTATCTGGTTCCCAGCCGCGTCAATCAAGGGATGTTTTATGCGCTTCCCCAATCGCCGCAACTGTTTAAGCAACTGCTTATGATATCCGGTTTTGATCGATATTATCAGATTGTCCGCTGCTTTCGGGATGAAGATCTTCGCGCCGACCGGCAGCCGGAATTTACACAGGTTGATATGGAAATGTCTTTTGTGGGCGAAGAGGAAGTTATGACAGTGGCTGAAGGGATGGTGGGGGCAGTTTTTAAAGAAGTGATAGATGTTGATTTAGCGTTGCCATTTAAGCGCATGACATACAGGGAGGCCATTGACCGGTTTGGCATCGACCGGCCGGACATGCGGTTTGGACTGGAGTTAAAAAATATTTCGGATATTGTGGAAAACTCAGGGTTTCAGGTGTTTGCAAATGTGGTAAAAAAGGGGGGCATTGTAAAAGCCTTAAATGCAAAAGGATGCGAAAACTTCAGCCGGAAAGAAATTGATGATTTGACCAAATTTGTGAGCGTATACCGGGCAAAAGGACTGGCCTGGATAAAAATCCGGGAGAATGAGTGGCAGTCGCCCATAACCAAATTTTTTACTGAAGAAGAAAAACAGAAAATGGCTGATCGGCTGAACATGGAAGCCGGAGATCTGGTCTTTTTTGTGGCTGACCAGCCGAAAATTGTCAATGAATCCCTGGGGTATCTCCGCAACCATCTTGGGGAAAAGCTGGGACTGATTAATTCCGATGAATTTAATTTTTTGTGGGTTACCCATTTTCCGATGTTTGAATATGATGAAACAGAAAAACGGTATCAGGCCCTGCATCATCCGTTTACATCGCCTCTGGAATCGGATTATGATAAACTTGAAACCGATCCCCTGGCGGTTAATTCCAGGGCCTATGATATGGTCTTGAATGGATCTGAAATAGGAGGGGGCAGTATCCGTATCCACCAGAAGGATCTGCAGATTAAAATCCTGAAAACCCTGGGCATGAAAAAAGAAGAATATAATTCAAAATTCGGGTTTTTAATTTCAGCACTCGATTCCGGCGCGCCGCCCCATGGCGGCCTTGCATTCGGCCTTGACAGACTGATGACCATCCTGTGTGGCGGTGATTCCATTCGGGAAGTGATTCCATTCCCAAAAACCCAGAAGGGATCATGCCTGATGACCGACGCGCCGTCCCCGGCAAGCCGTGAACAGTTGATGGAACTGGGTATCAAGGTTGATCTGGAATAAGGAGACATAATCCATATGCCACACATAATCGAGCAGAAATTAAAAGATCTTGAAGCACAGGGAGTCAGGCATGTCAAAATTGCCTTAACGGATATTGACGGGGTATTAAGGGGAAAGTACCTGTCTTTGAAAAAGTTCAAATCCATTGCCAGATCCTGCGGCGGATTCTGCGATTGCGTGCTGGGCTGGGATTGTGCCGATCAGCTATATGATAATGCGAGCTTTACCGGGTGGCACACCGCGTTCCCGGATGCGCTGTATAAAATTGATTTGTCCACGGAAAGGCGAATGCCGGATGAACCGGATGTTCCGTTTTTCTTGGGAGAATTTGTTCATAATGACAAAAAACTGCATCCAGTTTGTCCCAGATCCCTGCTGAGACGGGTGTTAAACCGGGCCGCGCAAATGGGATTTGGAGTAACATCCGCTTTTGAATATGAATTTTTTGTTTTCAAAGAAACCCCTCACTCCATCCGGGAAAAAAACTTTTCCGACTTAACACCCCTGTCGCCGGGCATGTTCGGATATTCCATATTGAGAAACGTATGGCTGTCGGACTTGTTTAATGAGTTTATCAAATATTTTCGAAAGCTTGATATTGAAATCGAGGGGCTTCATTGTGAAACCGGACCCGGTGTGTGGGAAGCAGCCATCACCTATGACACCGGTATTGTTCCAGCAGATAAAGCCAATCTGTTTAAGACATTTTCAAAGACATTTTTCCAAAAAAAAGAAATGATCGCCACCTTTATGGCCAAATGGTCCATGGATTATCCGGGACAAAGCGGTCATCTGCATCAGTCCTTATATGATATAAAAACCGGCAGACCTGTTTTTTATGATAAAGGCGCGCCGTATTCAATGAGTAAAACCATGAGCCAGTACCTTGCCGGGATATTAAAATATTTAAAATCCTTTCTGGTTATGTCGGCCCCGACCATCAACAGCTATACCCGGCTGACCAAAGGCGCATGGGCGCCGACTTCGGCAGCCTGGGGGGTGGATAATCGGACCACGGCTTTGCGGGTAATCTCAGGCGATGAAAAATCCCAGCGGATTGAATTTCGTGTTGGTGCTGCAGACGGGAACCCGTATCTGGTTTCAGCCGCCGTCATCGGAGCGGGTCTCAAGGGGATCGAAGAAGAATTGACATTAGATGATCCGGTGAACGGAAACGCCTATGAAATCGAGGCGGACCTGCCGGAAAAACTACAGTTTCCCACAAACCTGAGGGATGCCACCGCGCTTTTCAACCAGTCCGAAGAAGCCAGAGACCTGTTTGGCGATGAATTTGTGGATCATTATGTTAGTTCCAGGGAATGGGAAGTGCGGGAATATGAAAAATTTGTGACCGACTGGCAGTTACAACGCTATTTCGAAATCAT
>JAOZOL010000121.1:3469-7365 GCA_029933295.1 Desulfobacterales bacterium
ATTATATTAAGCGGGCTGGGTGCGCTTAAAGAATTTGTTAATCGCTTAAAAGCGAAAAATCACCGTAGAATCTTGATTGTAACTGATGAAACATTAAAAACCTGCGGGTTGCTGGACAACCTGACATCGCTGCTGACCGATGCCCGGATTGGTTTTTCCGTGTTTTCAGAAACCCATCCGAACCCCGTTGAAGAGGATGTGACCAAAGGAACGGCAATTTTTAAAGACTCCCAATGCGACAGCATTATTGCGTTTGGAGGCGGCAGCCCCATGGATGCAGCAAAGGCAATCAGAATAATGGCGGTTCATCCGTTACCATTGGAGCAGTATGATGATGCCATCGGCGGGGATCAGTTGATTACGGAACCCATGCCGCCGTTATATGCTATCCCCACAACGGCCGGAACCGGAAGCGAGGCGGGAAGATCAGCAGTGATTATTTCAGCTGCAACCGGTAAAAAAACCATTTTTTTCCATCCTGATCTGATACCGGATATTGCTGTTCTGGAGCCGGCGCTGACAATGGGTCTCCCTCCGCATATAACAGCAGCAACCGGGATTGACGCCTTTGTTCATAACCTGGAAGCATATTTCGCACCCGGTCTTCATCCCATGGCCGACGGTATTGCGCTTAAAGGAATGGAACTGGTCATTGACTGGTTGCCCAGAGCCTTTGAAGACGGTCGGGATCTGGATGCCAGAGAACGGATGCTCATTGCCGCAACCATGGGCGCCACGGCATTTCAAAAAGGACTGGGAATGATCCATTCCCTGGCGCATCCATTGTCAAGCCGTTATAACATGCATCATGGGCTGGCAAATGCCCTGCTTTTACCACCAGGTATTTCATTTCTTGAAGCTTCAGGCCTGAATACAGACCAGAAAAAACAGATCGATCGCGTATGTTCGATGTTTAATAATCGGGGCATGACAGGCAGCCTTGCCGATTGTTGCGGGCAGTTTGTTGGTAATCTGGGAATTAATCTGGGGCTGTCAGGCCACGGTGTGCCGGAAGAAGATCTGGATGCATTGAGCCGGGAAGCCTGCGAAGACCCCTGCCATCAGACAAACATGATTCCCGTTGACCGCCAGGATTTATTATCAGTTTATCAGGCGGCATTATGAAGGTTGCACTGCTGCAATGTGATCATGTGGTTGAGGAATTACAACCACTGCACGGTGATGTTCCGGATTTATTTTACAATCTGTTTAATCGCCTGGCACCGGAAGTCGCTTTGGATGTTTTTAATGTTACAAAAGGTGAGTATCCAGGTCTGTCAAATCACTATGACGGGTTTATAGGCAGTGGTTCCCGTTATTCGGTCTATGATAAAGATCCGTGGATTATCCGGTTTAAAAAATTTGTCCGGGCCTTGTATGAACATAAAAAAAAATTTGTCGGGATCTGTTTTGGTCATCAGATGATTGCACAGGCTTTAGGGGGAAAATGCACAAAAACAGACCGGGGCTGGGGGGTCGGTATTAAAGAAGTGATCATCCAAACACAAAAGCCCTGGATGCAGCCAGAATCAGACAGCTACCATCTGATCGTCAGCCATGCGGATCAGGTAACAACGCTTCCTGAAGGTAGCGTAATTCTTGGGGGAAATACGCATTGTCCCTGTTCAATATATACAGTGGGCGAAAATTTTCTCGGCATCCAGGCCCATCCGGAATTTACTCCTGCCTTTGAAAAAGATATAATGAAGGTCCGTCTGGATCGAATCGGAAAATCGGTCATTGATGCGGCCATTGCAACGCTCACTATTCCTACTGATGAAGCGGTTGTCACCCGGTGGATGGTTAATTTTATTCGTTATCAGAAATAACATAGGAATCAATTATTTGATCTAACCAATGGAGAGATGTCCATGTACGGCAATACAGGAAAAATACTCGTCGTTGATGTAAGTCGGAAAAATTTTAAAATAATTGAAAAAGATGAGAAATATATCAAAAAATTCATCGGCGGTGCCCTGATGTGCGCAGCGCTTTACGAGGAACTGATTGACGGACATGATGCCATCGATCCGCTGGGCCCGGAAAACCCGATTATTTTTGCCACCGGTCCCATGGCAGGGGGAAAGGTCTGCGGCGCAACCAGGGTCAACATCATGTCTATGGCACCGGAATCCGTTGGTATTTATTTATCCCAGGCAGGCGGAGAGTTCGGGCCTTCAATTAAACACGCCGGGTTTGATGCCCTGGCAATCACAGGAATCTCGGAAATTCCTATGATCCTTACCATCACCAATGACAGTGTGGGGTTTGAGGATGCCGGCGATCTTTGGGGCATGGACAGAGTTGCTGCATATAAAAAAATAATCCATGAAATGGGAAACGATTATAGCGTTGCATCCATCGGCCCGGCAGGAGAAAACCTGGTGCGGCACGCCAATATTATGTTTGAGCCCGACCACTATGCCGGCCGCGGCGGGCTGGGCGCGGTACTCGGCTCTAAACGGATCAAAGCAATTGCCGTTCGCGGTGACCAGGATGTAATATTTAAAGACCCACATGCGGTTAGATCAATCAATCACAAAGGCGGACAGGAATTTGCGGAAAACATGAAAAAATCCCCCCGTTCGTTTTTGGGAATGCTCCGGCGCCTGGGCACGTTTGGCCTGCTTGAGTTGAACCGTAAAACCGGTAATCTGCCCACCCGTAATTTTAATTCCGGCAGCCCGGATGATCCTGAATTTTTGCAGTATAAACATGATACAATTAAATCAGATATTGTAGGTAAAATAAATCCCTGCAAAAATTGTTTTGTGGCCTGTAAAAAGACTTCAAAGGCAAATCCGGAATACAGCAGTCTGGCTGAATATGAAAGTGTCGCCATTCTTGGGCCCAATATCGGACTTGAAAATGATCTTAAAACATGCCTTAAGGCTTGTGAATTATGCAATCGTTTAGGGCTTGATACGATTTCAACCGGGAATATTATTGCCTGGCTTATGGATTGTTTTGAAAACAAGGCTTTAGATGCGGAATCAATGGGATATTCAATTAATTTTGGTGATGGGGAAAAAATAATTAAACTCATCGAAAATATCGCGCTTCGTAAAGATGACTTAGGAAATCTTCTGGCGGACGGCATCAATCGCGCTGTTGATAAGCTGGGATCAAAGACAAAACCCTATCTGAGGTTTGTCAAAGGAATTGGTATCCCCGCCCATATGCCGCGAAAAAAACCGGGAATCGGATTTGCATATTTGCATGGCCCCAATCCGAATGATCATATGAAACTTGAACATGACTGGATTGCATCAGATCCGGCAAGTCTTAAAAAATTTAATCTGAATGTCAAATCTGCGCCAGATGCTTTAGATGAGGCTAAAATAGACATTATGAAAACAACACAGGCTTATTTTGCCGCCATGGACACCTTGAGCCTGTGTCTTTTTGTGTTCGGTCCCGGAAATGTTTACACCTTTGAAGAAATCATGGGGATGCTGAATGCCGCCACCGGGTTTGAATTGACGTTTGAGGATTTGATGAAAATCGGTGAACGGGCCATTCAGCTTCAGAGAAAGTTGTTTCTCCGGCTTGGCGGACAAGATGAAAAATTTCTGCCTTTTATGGAAAAGAAAATTCCCAAAGGCCCTTCAAAAGGAGCCAAAATCAATAAAGCTGATTTTGAGAACGCAAGATCGCATTATTATAAAGTCATGGGATGGGATAAAAACGGCCAGGTGTTGTCCAAAACGCTAAAAAGATTTGAAATATAAACCGATATTGATTAATTGCAAATGACAATTTTCCCCTTGACATTCAAGGCAATTCCCATTAATTAGATAAATTTTATTCCCCAGTAGCTCAGTCGGCAGAGCAGGTGGCTGTTAACCACCGTGTCCGTGGTTCGAGTCCGCGCTGGGGAGCCAAAATACAATCCG
>JAOZOL010000492.1 GCA_029933295.1 Desulfobacterales bacterium
CTTATTTCTTCCTCCATGCCGAATTCCACTGATTTCAACAATACAGCCATAGGAACGAAATCCTGCGTTTTAAACAGTTATAGCATTGAAGAGCCGTTTAGCGGCTTTGGTGTCAGGGTCCAATGGAGTACGAATCAGATTTTATCTGCGGCCCGGGATGCCGGCATAACGTCTGTTGCTTACATAGATGAACAAACCTTAAGCATTTTGGGGATCTATACGCGTCAAAGACTTTTCATTTACGGTGATTAGTTAAGCCGGCAAAAAAAAGGTTGAAAATTTAAAACAGGCATTTTTCAAGTCATAGATTCGCGCCCGGCATGGACGCTTTTTAATTTTTCCTTAAAGTCTTTCCTTTTATATTTATGCATGACCATCCCTGTTTTCCCGTCAAAGGGCTTATTTATAAAAAGCTTTTCATGGTAATGAATTGCCACTGTATCATCAAATAACTTATCCATCATTTCAAAAGGTTGTGAATTAGTTATTTGGAAGCCAAGAATGGACCCCTTATCAATCGCCCTGAAAAGCTTTTTCCGGAATCATCCCAAAAACTCCGCCGGACTCTTCACTCCTCCGGGACCGCGTTTTAAAACATGGGTGTAAATCATGGTGGTGCTTACATCCTTGTGCCCCAGGAGATCCTGCACCGTCCGGATATCATACCCCGCCTCAAGGAGATGCGTGGCAAAGGAATGGCGAAGCGTGTGAACGCTTGCGGCCTTGGCGATATCCGTTTTTCGAATGGCGGCTTTCATGGCCCGCTGGAGCGTCTGCTGGTTTATGTGGTGCCGCCTGACAACACCGCTTCTCGGATCAACGGCCAATTTGTCCGCGGGAAACACATACTGCCAACCCCATTCCCTGCCCGCGTTGAGGTATTTTCTTTCAAGGGCCCCAGGCATATAAACAGCCCCATGCCCGTTTGCCAGGTCCCGGTCATGCATTGCCTTCACCGTTTTCAGGTGAGTTTTCAGCGGGGAGTGGAGAAATCCCGGGAGCAGGGTCACCCGGTCCTTGTCCCCTTTGCCGGAACGGACAATAAGCGATTGATTGCCGAAATCAAGATCCTTGACCCGCAGCCGGACACATTCACTGACCCGTATGCCGCTTGCGTAAATCAGCTTCAGCATGAGCCTGCACTTGCCCGACAAATGGCTGAACACCTGTTTTATTTCTTCTCTGGTCAGAACCACCGGTATGCGCGTGCTCTGCTTTGCCCGAATCGTATTCCTGAAATCACCGAAATCCTGCCCGAGAACCTCTCTGTACAGGAAAAGCAGCGCGTTAAATGCCTGGTTCTGTGTGGATGCAGTTACCTTTCTTTCTATTGCCAGGTAAGTAAGAAACCGCTTTACATGCTTCGGTTTTGCCGTCAGTGGAGACTTCACCCCGGTATACAGAATAAACCGCCTGATCCACTCCCGGTAACTTTTTTCAGTGTTGTAGGCGTAATGGCGCAACCGCATCCTTTTAAGAAAAATATCCTTTGCCTCGGCCCAGGTTTTTACGACACAGCGGGTGTTGTCCTCCCGGCTGCTGTCAACAAACGAAATTTTTTTGTGCAAAAATTTTTCAATATACAAAAAGACCGCCTCCTGTGCCTGCTTTACCTGCCACTCCTTATATCCGCTTGCTTCAAGAAAATCACCAAACGCTTTCACGTCTCCATCGGAAACCGCGCCCATGCCGCCATCATAAAATTGAAAAAACCGATCCAGCCATCCTATATAATATTTTACCTTGTCTCTGGGGATTCCCTTTGCCTTTTGAAAAAAAGTCCGAATATCGTCTTTGTTTTGTTTCATGACACCCTCACATATTGATTATATCTCATGCCTCATAATCAATATTGCACTTTTTTATTGACATAT
>JAOZOL010000122.1 GCA_029933295.1 Desulfobacterales bacterium
TTTTTTCCGTCGTGCTTTCAGAAAGCGTATGATAATAGACAATACCCGAAATCAGAAACATGAAAATGATTTCAATGTTCCAGCCGACCATGGTACGAAAGGCCGTATCGCCGGGCGTTGTCCAGAATGCCGAGTGTTCCGAAAGTACCATAACCCACCCGTTCCAGGTTTCATTGAAAAAATCGACCCCAAAAAGTGTGAGCCCGGCAAAGACCGCATTCCAGTTGCCGTTTGAACGGGCCAGCTTGATTTCTTTTGCATAAATATAGAGAACTATCATAAGCAGCGGTATGATATACCACTTTATCATTGAAAGATCCCTGAGCCCGTCCAGGGCCTGTACGGTTGCTGCTGTTAAAGTTGGTTCAGCCATTGTTTGTCCCCCCTTTGTTTGTGAAAGTTATGAGAATGATGCCGCCAATTCTTAACGAATAAGGTTTATTTATATTTAAACAAAAGGTATGGCCCGGTCGGAGAGAAAGAGAGGGGGAAAGCGCCTGGTGTGATAATCTGAAATTCATTGTTTCATTATTCGCCTGCGGAATCCGATGAAACCGGACATTCTGCCTGGGCTTTTTTTTTGATTTTAACTATTTCCGGGCGATATTTTCCGGTTTTTCTGGCTTTTTTATCCTTTAATTTGACGATACCCATGGCAACAAAGAAAAAGGCAAAGCCGAGGATGGCAGAATATGTTGACGGGTTTCCATTAAAGTTTTTGGCAATATGCTCACCGAGCAACGCACCGATAATCATTATAATGATGGGAAATACATAAAGTAAAAAAGATAGCATAAAGAGCTGGCCGGTGCCAAAGGAAACAACAACCATATCCCCCACCTGGCCGTTGACAATGTTTAACGCTTCGACTTCCATTATTTTTCCGCCCCCCGTGGTTTCACAGATATCTTTTTCAGAGCATGACTCGCACACAGAACTCTGTATGGTTTTAACCATCGCGGTTGTTTTATTGCATGTTATAATAATGCCTTCTTCAGTGGCCATATTTTTCTCTTTTTTTAAATTATGATGCTTTTCGCATGTCCGCCAAATGATCCGAATAACAGATTAAACCGCACTGCAGGCAGCGTTTTGCTTCCGCGAGTGCCATGTCTTCGGTGAACCCCTTTTCAATCTCAATCGCTTTTTGGGGGATATCATTTATATCAGTTAAGGGCATAATCTGCCGGGGTATTTGCGTGATGCGTTCCACATGGTCCACATTCTGGAGGATCGTTTCTTTGGTGATCACATTATCAGGGAGGGTTAGTTCAATATCATACATAATTTTATGGATTGACGCGGCTGCACGTCTGCCGGCGCCAATGGCGCGGATGGCCGCAGCAAAATCGGTGATCACGTCCCCTTCGGCAATCAGGCCGGCTGAATGTCCGTGCTCGGGATTCTTGTAAGCGGGAACGGCATTCCATTGAAGTTGATCGGCCGGGATTTGTTTTTCAGTTGCGTCATTTTCTTCTGCGTCATCTGCTTTGGGTGAAAAGAAGATGAGCTCAGGTAGCCGGCCTGATCCAATGATAAATGTACTTGCCGGAATCGTTACAACGTCTTTTAAGGAGGCGTCGGAAATTTCGATTTCCGTTAGCGCATTGCCCGTACCTGAAAGTCGGGTTATGGTTGAATTAAATATCAGCGTGATACCGTCTGCTTCAAGTTTTTCCATGGTTTCACCTGAGAGCGGAGCATTTTCTTTTGCGCATTTGAATGTGACAATAATTTTTTTGGCACCAAGCTGCTTGCAGGTGTTCACAGTATCCGGGGTGAGGCTGCCGCTTTCCGCAATCACCATATTTTTACCGATATTTAAATGATATGCATTGTCATTGCCTGTTTTTAACAAGTCAATTAAAAGATAAGTTCCGGGAACCGCTTCTTCGGGAGGGTTGTCTTTTAACCGTTCCGTGCGGCTGTCCCACCCGCCGGCCGCAAGAGAAACAGCTTCAAAATCGCCGGCCAGAAGGGTCGCGATGGTGAAATCCTTGCCCAGTGTTTGATTTGTTTTGGCGTCAACGCCCATTTCAAGAATGCCCTTGATATCCCAGTCAAGGATATCATGGGGTAGTCGATATTGAGCAATGGCGGTTCTCAGAATGCCGCCGAGTTTTGAGGTCGCTTCAAAGATGACCGGGGAATGCCCCAGACGGGCGGCAAAAAAAGCCGTGGAAAGGCCTTCCACGCCGCCGCCGATAATCGCAATACGGCGATCGGTATCCGGTGCTTTGAAGGGAAGCACACGATCCTTGTTTTTCATTTCATAATCTGCGGCAAACCGTTTTAAGAAGTTGATCGCAACCGGTTCATCAACCAACTGCCGCCGACAGTCATTCTCACACGGACGGGGGCAGATTCGACCAATAACTGTGGGGAAGGGGTTTCGCTCTTTGATTACCTGGACCGCTTTATGATAGTTTTTGTCGGCGATTTGCCGGATATATTCACTGATATGGATTCCTGCCGGACATGCCCGCTGGCAGGGGGTGGTGCAGTCATTGGTGGTATATTCTTTTAATATTCTTCTCGTGACAGATGAAAGAGTGATAATATGTTTCGGGCATACGCGTTCACAGGTTCCGCAACCTGTACATTTAACTTCATCTACCACCGGGAGTCCGTCGGCACCCATCGTGATGGCACCAAACGGGCAGGCAGCCGCACAGGAACCGAGTCCAAGACAGCCGATCTGACATTCCTTCATGCCGCCATACAGCATGGCTGCCGCTTGACAGTTGCTAAGACCATCATATGAATATTTTATTTTGGCATCTCTTGTCCCATAGGTGCATCCGGGAAGTGCGATGTCCGGTTCTTTGGCTTCAATTTTTATTCCCATGACTTCTGCGATGGTTGCAGCCAGTTCCGAGCTGCCGGCAACGCAGGAATCAGGGGCGGATTTTCCGGCCACAATGGCTTCGGCATTTGCAGCACAGCCGGGGAATCCACATCCGCCACAGTTGGCGCCAGGAAGCAATTCATCAATTTCTTCAATTACCGGATCCACATAGACGTAAAATACTTTAGACGCAATCGCAAGACAGGTACCTATGATCAATCCCATTCCACCCATCATTATAAACGCTTCGGTCATAACAAAACTCCTGGCTCAAAAATTTTTATAATTAGCAATGGTAAAAATATTCTTTGAGATAAATTTTATTTTTCTTTCATATTATCGTTTACATGTCAATAGATTTCACAAATCCCAGGCCACAGTAAACACATTATCAAAGCCGTTTTGAATCAGTTGCAGTTCTCTGCCTCTGGCTTGCTTAAGGGATCTGAAACGTCCCACCCTGACCCGGTAAAAGGTGATTCCGTTTTTTTCAAATGGTGAAATATGGACGTCTCCGGCAATGCCTTCAAGTTTTAATTTATATTGTTCCGCATTGGTTTTATCGGCAAAAGAGCCCGCCTGTACGGTAAAATCGCCGGTAAAATAATTGTTGGCGGAAGAATCTGTGTTGACACCTTTGAGCATATCATCATCAGTCCCAATCGCTATGACTTCAACAGGTGCGGTTCCATTTTTAATCATATCGATTTTTTTGGCGGCAGCATTTGACAGGTCAATGATTCTTTCACGTACAAATGGCCCCCGGTCATTGATTCTCACGATGGCGGTTTTATTGTTTTCAAGATTTCGGACTTCAACCATTGTTCCAAAAGGGAGGGTTTTATGCGCTGCGGTCATGGCGTACATATTATAAACCTCGCCATTTGCTGTTTTTTTTTCGTGAAATTTTTTTCCGTACCAGGAGGCGGTCCCCTGCTGGCGGAAACCGACAGCATCATCGGTTTTTATGGGCTGATAGGTTTTACCTTCAATTTCATAGGAGTCAGGCGAATGGGCGATCGGCGTGGGAATTGATTTTTCAGGTCCGCAGCCGGAGAGAAGGGCTGCAACCACGATTATCAAAGTGATATGTTCAGCAATTGTCGAGCAAAAAGCATTTTGTCGGGAAATCATATGTAATACATTCGTAAAAGGCGTAACTTTTGTACGTTGAGGGCTTTCACTGCGAGCGCAACGCAGCAGACGGACTTCCAAATAACTCATATGCAACCGCTTGAAATGATTGATAAGTTATTTTTCTCATATGGTGGTGATTCGTCATCATGAAAAGTTTTTTACAACTCCGTCCTGTTTGTTAAGTGCTATTTTTAATACCTCCTCCATCTTATCCACAAAGTGAAAGGCAATGGCGGTTTTTACTTTTTTGGGGATATCCTGTAAATCCTTTTCATTCCATTTCGGCATGATAATGGTTTTGATGCCTGAGCGATGGGCGGCAAGCACCTTTTCCTTAATTCCCCCCACCGGCATGACCTGGCCCCTTAGAGTAATCTCACCGGTCATGGCAAGATCTTTTTGGGTTGTTTTGTTCGTTAAAAGGGAAGTCAGGGCGGTCAGCATGGTGACCCCTGCTGACGGCCCGTCTTTGGGAATAGCCCCGGCAGGAACATGGATATGGATGTCATGTGTTTGAAAATAATCTTCCCCTATGTCGATGGATTTGGCATTGGATCGAATATAGCTTAATGCGGCTGTTGCTGATTCCTTCATAACATCGCCCAGTTGACCGGTCAGCGTTAATTGACCCTTTCCTTTCATGGAGGTTGCCTCGATAAAGAGAATGTCCCCGCCGGCTTCCGTCCAGGCAAGGCCCATGACGACCCCGGGGGTTGATATCCTTTTTTTCATTTCATTGGTAATTCGGACAGGGCCTAAGTATTTTGAGATGTTTTTGGTATTAATTTTAACGGATTTTTTTTTGCCGCCGGCAATACTGCTTGCCACGCCCCGGCAGACGTTTGCGATTTCCCTCTCCAGGTTTCGCAGGCCCGCTTCAAGGGTATACCCGCTGATAATTTGTTTTACGGCCCCTGTGGTAAAAGAAATCTGATTTGCTTTTAAGCCGTTTGCCTCGCGTTGTCTGGGTATCAGATACCGGGATGCTATTTTTGTTTTTTCTTCCAGTGTGTATCCTGCAAGCCTCAAAATTTCCATACGATCCCGCAAAGCCGGGGGGATGGTATCAAGAATATTGGCGGTTGTGATAAACATGACTTTAGAAAGATCAAACGGTACATCCAGGTAATGATCTTCAAATGAAAAATTTTGTTCCGGGTCAAGGACTTCAAGCAGGGCGGAAGAGGGGTCTCCCCTGAAATCGCTGCCGGCTTTATCGATTTCATCAAGCATGAATACCGGGTTGTTGGAGCCGGCCCGTCTGATGCCCTGAATAATACGGCCGGGCAACGCCCCCACGTATGTTCGGCGATGTCCCCTGATTTCAGCTTCATCCCGGATACCCCCTAAGGCAATTCGAATAAATTTGCGCCCCAGTGCGTGAGCAATGGAATGACCTAAAGATGTCTTTCCGGTGCCAGGGGGGCCGACAAGACATAAAATCGGTCCTTTGAGGTTCGGGTTTAATTTCCTGACCGCAAGGTACTCTAAAATTCGTTTTTTGGCTTTGTTTAAGCCAAAATGGTCGGCGTCTAATATTTTTTGGGCTTTTGTAAGGTTCAGGTTGTCCGGTGTGCTTTCGTTCCATGGCAACTCCGTGATCCAGTCAAGATAGGTCAGGGCCACCGTGTATTCCGCAGAAGAGGGATGCATTCGAGATAAACGGGCAAGCTCCCTTTCCGCTTCTTTTGTGACAATTTCAGGTAGATTTTTTTCTTTTATTTTTGTCCGAAATTCTTCAATTTCCACATGGGTTTCATCGGTTTCGCCCAGTTCCTCCTTGATTGCTTTCAATTGCTGCCGCAGGTAATACTCCCGTTGCTGTTTGTCCATGTCACCTTTAACCTGGGTCTGGATTTTATTACCGATTTCTAAAATTTCGAGCTGATAATTGACCATTTTGGTGACTTTGCTTAACCGTTTTTTCACATCCAGGGTTTCAAGTATTTTTTGCTTTTCGACGGTGGTGGAGTTGATGGTGGATGTTACCATGTCTGCTAAAATGTCCGGTTCTTCAAGTGATTTTGCCATGGATGCAATTTCCGGCGGAAGACCGGTGGAGAGTTCCACAACCCTTTGATACTGGTTGATCAGGTTCGCCATCAATGCCTCAATCTCTTTATCTTTATCCCACTGGCTTTCCAGAGGATCAATACGCGCCTTAAAATATGGTTTTTGACGGGTATATTCCGTCAATCTGAATCGGCCCAGTCCCTGGAGGAGGAGCTGGGCCTTGTCTTCATCTATTTTTGCCATTTTCAAAATAAGCGCGCTTGAGCCGATGCCGAAAAGATCATCAGTTGAATAGTCAGTTTTAGGTTCGGTTAGTTTTGAGGCCACTGTACCGATAATGCGGCTCTTGGACATGGCTTCATCAATCAGCTGGATGGATTCTTTTTGTAAGACAATCAACGGCAGTACCATTTTCGGGAACAGAACAACATCAAATAACGGGAGAATGGGTAACACCTTCGGTATTTTTTCATGATTCGGCATTTTGGACTGTGGCGTTTGGTTCATCTAAGCCTCCGGAATATCTCAGTAATATTACTCGCTTGAAATAGGTATTTTATATCTTGTTTCAAGGGCTAATTTTTTTAAAAAGATCTGAAGCAGCCCTTTTTTATAAGTTGCGGTGACGTTTTCAGTGTCGATGGGAGCGGGTAGTTGCAGTGCCCTTTCAAATGTACCATATTGAATTTCGGCCAGCCGGTATCTTCCGTTTTCAGTACACGGGGTTGCGATTCGCCTGCCGGAGATCCTTATGGCCCGGCTGCTGATTTCAAGCTCCAGATTTTCTTTCTCCACTCCTGCAATTTCAGCAATGATGGTGATAGTGTCAGGTGTTTCATAAATATCGAGCTGGGGCTTCCATGAGCTTTGGGCAAATGAAAACATGGGATTCATTGCCTGAAACATTTCTGTCAGGGTCTTTTCAAATTTTGACCCCACACGATCAAAATCATTGGTAAACCGAATTTTGATAAATTCCATATGAGGCTCCTTATATGCTGGCTTTTCAAAGTTGTGCAAAAAACAAACAAGATTTTAAGATTTAAAAAATATGAAGTTATTTAAGTGCTGATGCTCTCGTAAAAAAAATTTCATGGTAATGAATTACCACTGTATGAGAAAAATAACTTATCAAGCATTTCAAACGATTACAAATGAGTTGTTTGGAAGTTTCATATATAAGGCGTAGCGATTTTTCAGACAAAAAATTATACATGTAGTATATTGTTGCAGATACAAACTTTTTCAAAAAAAGTCAAACAGGCATTTTAAATCGGCCCGGTGCAACTCCAAATTCGATTTTTTGGTTATCCACTTCGCTCAAGTTGAGAATAAAACGAAGCTACCTGATATTCTTA
>JAOZOL010000493.1 GCA_029933295.1 Desulfobacterales bacterium
ATTTTCAATTGATAAAAAAGTTCTTATCAATTTTCATGCAAAATTCAGGTGATAATTTTGAATAAATGATTATCGATAAATGGACTTTCCGTTCAAAGAATAAAGAGCAGATAAAATATACAATATGTTTCTTAAACAAATAATTATAATGGTCATGGGCGCCGGCCTTTTGCTTTTGGCTGTGGGGACGGCATCAGCGGATGCGAGAAAGCCGGTCGTCAAAGACAAAGATCAATTTGTTCCCCATGAAATACTTGTGAAGTTCAAACCCGGGACGGATGAAACAGCAAAAGCTATTGTCCGGCAACAGCTGGATGCAACGCTGGGGAGCATGATCAACAGTATCCGGGTGGAATATTGGCAGCTGCCCATTGATACAGACACCATAGAGGCGGTGGACTTGCTCAATAATATGCCGGTAATTGACTACGCGGAACCCAATTATTTATATAGCCCCCAGTTGTTGCCCAATGATCCTGATTTTAACCGCTCATGGTATTTAAACAATACCGGCCAGGAAATAAACGGAGCCAGAGGCCGCTCAGGCGCTGATATCTCCGCCCCGGGGGCATGGGATATGGAGACCGGGAATCAAGATATGGTTATTGCGGTGATCGATTCGGGGGTGGCGTTTGATCATCCTGATTTAAAAGACAATGTCTGGACAAACAAAAACGAGATCGCTGATAACGGCTTAGATGATGATAACAATGGGTATGTGGATGATATACATGGCTGGGATTTTGTAAACCAGGATAACAACCCTTCGGATTATTCAAAGGATCTTTATGGTAACGGGCATGGTACCCATGTGGCAGGCATCATCGCAGCAAGCGGGAATAACGGCCTCGGAACCGTCGGCGTCATGTGGCACGCAAAGATGATGCCCCTTCAGATTTTTGATCTGTTTGAGGACAGTCCTTTTAATGCCACAACCATGAATATCGTATTGGCAGTTTTATACGCGGTTGATAATGGGGCAAAAATTATCAATTGCAGTTTTGGCGGTCCGTCATTCAGCCGTGCGCAATATGAGGCATATCAATTTGCCGAACAAAACGGGGCATTAGTTGTTGCGGCTGCCGGCAACGATGGGCGGGATAATGATGATTTTCCCACGTATCCGGCAAGTTATGACCTGGAAAATATTATAGCCGTTGCGGCGAGTGATGAATCAGATGCTCTGGCATCTTATTCAAATTTCGGGACCGTATCCGTGGATGTGGCCGCACCCGGCGGGAGTGCGTCTGCTTCTAATATTTACAGCACAACGCCGCCCAAAAGAGAAGTAATGTTTGCAGATGATTTTGAAGACGGGCTTGGTCGGTGGGTTATAGGAAGCAATTTTGAAAACTGGTCAACGGCTTTTGACCCGGATTTCAACTCCACGGTCGCGGTTGATTCAATTAACAATTATCAGGACAATGAATCTTCATATATAAAAACAGCGAAGATGATTGAAGCAACAAATTTCAGAGGATTGAATCTGCAATTTAATATTTCATATCAACTGGAGACAAATTACGATTTTTTGAATGTTGAACTATCAGAGGATGATGTGCAATATGATTTGATTCATTCCATAACCGGTATTTCCGTGGGGCAGGAACGGATTATTGTCTGGAGTAATGATATCGACCTGGATGATTTTTATTTAAAGTTTGAAATGACATCGGACGGGTCGACCAGTTATGACGGTGTTTGTTTGGATGATATATCATTGAGCGGCATAAACTGGAAATTTACAGGGGATGAGTATGGGTATAAAAGCGGCACTTCCATGGCCACCCCGGTCGTTTCCGGGATTGCCGGGCTGATATGGTCGGCTGCCCCGCACCTCAGTGCCGGTGATGTTAAACAGATCATCATTG